>JAAYVR010000082.1 GCA_012517065.1 Verrucomicrobiota bacterium
AGAGGCATCGGCCGCTGTTTGGTCCGAAGCGGAAGAGTGGTGCGAGGAAGATACCCGGGATGTTGTTGGGAGAGATATATGTGTTGCGTGACTTGAAGGTGAGAGCGATCGAGTAAGGGGGCAGGGAGGAGTAAGTCGAGGAAAAGGGGGCAGGGGCGTTTTCAGAGATCGGAGTTGAAGGGATGCCGAAGGCCTGGTCAAGGTGATCGGCGATGGGGGATTGTTTTCGCAAGTTGTCATTGCCGGCTTGGTTGGCGTGGTGATTAGGGGTGAGATCTGCAGCCGGAGTGGTGTTCAGGCCGACCAAACAGGCGTTGTTGCGTCAGAGCTGAAGTTTCCGAGGGTCGTTGAGAGGAGCTGGCGGGCGTTTGGTGCTGGCGGAACCAATAGAGTGACAGACACGATATTGCGGCGGCTGCGTGGGACCGGGCTGGGCAGGCCTTGTGGCGTCGTGAGTGAGGTTACCGAGACCCTTTGTGAGGAGTTGGCGGAGAGGTTGGTGCCGGCAGAGCAAATAGAGTGACAGACACGATATTTTGCGCGGTTCTTTGCGCGCCGAAGGCGGGGCGTTCAGACCCCGGGGATTGGGTCAAGGAAGGTTGGACAACGGGTGCCAATGAAGTTACTGTGTGCGTGACGCATGGAACCAACGGCAACGACCACTGATGCGCGTTATCGTGGGGAAGTGGTTTACCTCTTTGCTTTCGACATCGCGTACGAGCTGTCTGGCGTAAAGGCCACACAGTTGCTCGGCCAGAAACTCCAAACCTATGTGGTAGATACCGGGAAACGCAGCCCGAAAGAGGCTTTTTTTTATCGAGCGATGATGGTCAGGCTGCCCCGTGTCGAACGGCAAGGCCCACACGGCGCGGTCGGTGTTGAGACTGTTGTCAAGGTCCTCACGGTCGGCGCGGTGAGCATCTCAATCCACGTCCCATTCGCCGTGGATCGCATTGAGGACCTTGTCGGCTACCATGACCTGCAATTGGGGGACAAGCCAATGGCAGTCGAAGCGCGAGAGATTGCCCACAGGGTCCAGCAGGAACTCATCGAGTATTGCCAACGCCCCGTCACGGAACTGGCCGAGGAAGAGGCATACACTGTGTTCTGTCTCGAAGCTCCGCTCAAGACTGCGCAAGGCCAGCCTGTCAAAGGCGAAGAATGGTTGCAGCAGCACAGCGCCACGGTGGCATGTTTGTTGATGCAGGAGACCGATGCCGGGCAGTTGGCCCGCCAGGAAATCAGAGAGTGCACAGGCCGGCACCTGAGTTATTACGAGTACGATCTTGTCGTAATCGACTGGGATGCCGCCCTGGTTGTGGACTATCCGGCTCACTTTGAAGAACTGGTGTACGTGTTGGAACTGGCGAACGTGCAGTTGGCCGAACTGGAGGCGTACGATCGTCTTTTGGATGCCACATTGGCTATGCCGCACCACGGGATGCGCGATTTGTCATGGCGCGGGCGGGCGGCAATCTTGCGAAACCTGCGCGAACTCCGAATCGAGCTGACGCGATTCAGCGACGAGTTACTGAACATAACCAAGTTCTTCGGCGACTGGCATCTGGCGCGCATTTACCAGAATGTTTCCGCGAGGTTTCACCTTGCGGACTGGCACAAGATTGTCGATGACAAACTGCGCAACATTGACAGTTACTACCAGTTGCTTCAGCACGATCAAACAAACCGCTGGATGTTGATCCTTGAAGCAACGATAGTTTTGTTGTTCATAGTTGATGTGGCACTGCTGATTGCGGGGATTGGAGGAAAATGATCAAGGTTGCAAGTGGCTGTTCTCAGACCAAGGCCGGCATGTGGGCTACGGTTTGACAATCGCAAGGCAAGAAAAATCATGATTCTGTCAGAAAGCGAATTCGAGTCACTCATCCAGCTTCGACATCGGTCGCCGCACGACATGCTCGGGATGCATGTTCTTGGGAACAAGAAGGGTGTTGTCGTGCGGGCTCTGGTTCCCGGCGCTGAGAAAATAGCAGCAGTCCCCACCGTCGAGACTCATTTGCCGCCAATACGGCTGACGCGATTGCACCAAAGCGACCTTTTCGAGGGGGTTAGCGACGCGATAAATCGCGTTTATGCTTACAACCTCGTGATCGAGGACAAATCCGGAAAAGAGCTCGTCACACGCGATCCTTATTCGTTCCTGCCGACACTGGGCGAAATGGACCTGCATCTGTTTGGTCAGGGAACCGAACGCCGAATCTACGAGAAACTTGGCGCACATGTGCGGACGATTGACGGCGTTGAAGGCGTTAGTTTTGCTGTCTGGGCGCCAAATGCCCAAAGAATTAGCGTGGTCGGGGATTTCAACAACTGGGACGGAAGGCGTCATCCAATGCGTTTGCTGGGGTTGTCGGGCGTTTGGGAGATTTTCATCCCCGGCGTCAAGCCGGGAAGCTGCTACAAATTCGAGATTCGCAATTTTCACGGCCAAATCGTACTGAAGTCGGACCCGTACGCCGCATGGTACGAAGTGGCCCCCAAAAACGCCGCGCTCGTATGGGATGAAAGAGCTTTCCCGTGGACGGACGAGGACTGGATCAAACGGCGGCGTGCCCGGGATGTTTTCAGGTCGCCGATGAGCATATACGAGGTTCATCTTGGCTCGTGGAAGAAGCGATCACTGAGCGAGTCCCTTAGCTACAGGGAACTGGCGCGGTTGCTTGTGGACTACGTTGTTGAAATGGGGTTCACACACGTGGAGCTGATGCCAATCTCCGAACACGCTTATTACCCGAGCTGGGGTTACCAGGTCACCGGTTTCTATGCGCCCACCAGCAGGTACGGCACGCCGGCCGATTTTCAGTACCTCGTCAACGCGTTTCACGAAGCCGGCATAGGCGTGATTATGGATTGGGTGCCGGCTCATTTCCCGAGGGACGATTGGGCTCTCGCGCGGTTTGATGGCACCGCACTGTACGAGCACGAAGACCCCCGGCTCGGTGAGCATCGCGACTGGGGCACGCTGATATTCAATTACGGCAGGCACGAAGTCCGAAATTTCCTCACCGCAAACGCGCTTTACTGGTGCGAAAGGTTTCACGTGGACGGTCTGCGCGTGGACGCTGTGGCATCGATGCTTTACCTGGATTATTCGAGAAAACCGGGCGAATGGATTCCGAATCGTTACGGCGGCCGCGAAAACCTCGAAGCAATCGAGTTCATTCGCGAGTTCAATCACCTGGTTCACACGGAGCATCCGGGCGTGGTCACGATCGCTGAAGAATCAACGGCATGGCCGCAGGTTACCAGGCCCCCATACCTCGGTGGCCTCGGTTTCACTTTCAAATGGAACATGGGTTGGATGCACGACACTCTGAACTATTTCAAGCACGATCCAATCTACCGAAAGTACCACCAAAACGAGCTCACGTTCGCAATGCTTTACCACTACCATGAGAACTTTGTCCTGCCACTGTCACACGATGAAGTGGTGCATGGCAAAGGCTCGCTCCGCACCAGAATGCCGGGTGACGACTGGCAGGGATTCGCAAACCTTCGGGCGCTCCTCGCTTATCAGTGGTTTTTCCCGGGCAAACAACTCCTTTTCATGGGCGGCGAGTTCGGCCAGAAAAGGGAGTGGAACGAGAACAGCGAACTTGACTGGCATCTTCTTGGGAGCGGCCCTTACCATGCGGGTCTGCAGCGCCTCGTCAAGGACCTAAACAAACTATACAAAGCCGAGCCCGCTTTCTGGTCTGCCGACTACGACACACGCGGGTTTCGGTGGATCGACTGCAGTGATTCGGACTCATCGGTGCTGTCGTTCCTTAGATTCCCCACCGAACACGGAAGGATTCATGCGGTCGTGCTGAACCTCACCCCGGTCTTGCGCACAGGCTACAGGGTCGGCCTGCCTTCCCCAGGCCCATGGGAGGAAGTCCTCAACACCGACGCCGCTGTCTATGGCGGAAGCAATGCAGGCAACGCAGGCCGCGCCATTGCAGAAGCAATCCCGTGGCACAACCAACCCTGTTCAGCCCTGATGACCTTGCCGCCGCTGAGCGTTCTCGTTTTTGCAGAGCCAGTGGCCTAACCCGGAAATCTCACCGGGATGAAGCTTTGGGTGTCTTGGTCTGGTCAAGCGATGAGATTCCCGGGTTAGGCACGCTCATTTTGAGGCGGAGCGCAAAGTGGGAGCCTGGGCGCTGGCAGCAGCATCATGCGGCGCGCAGCGGCATGCGCCCAGCCTTGACCGCCTTGCTTACAGATTCGATGTCAATCCGCGGCAATTGTGACCTGTACTGCGTGGGAGACATCCCGGTAATCCGCTTGAACACCCGGTTGAAATGCGTCAGCGATTGAAACCCGACCTCGAAGGCTATTTCACTTATTCGAAGGTTCGGGTTAAGGGCGAGATTCTTCGCCTTTTCTATCCTCACGCGAGAAACGTAGTCAGTAAAATTGATGCTGGTTGTTTTCTTGAACAGCTTGCAAAAATAATACGTGCTCGTATTCACTGCCCGAGCCACCTGCGCAAGTGAGAGGTCTTCCGATTGATGGGCTTGGATGTATTCTTTTGCTCTTGCTATGATTGGTGGCTCGGCATGTTCCTGGCTCAATATGAGCTGGTTGCTCACCATGGCCAAATGCTGGGCAAAAATGGTGAGCATTTTCATGATTGCCTGATGCTCGCGCTCGGATACCACGCGGGTCTGGAAATAGGCCCTGCGCAGCTCCTCGCGGCCGACCTGAATGCCCCACTGCTTGATCAGACGCTCAATCCGCTTGAACCCTGAGACGCTCGGGCGTCTTCTCAATGCCTGGCCTGTTTGAAGGAATCCAATGACCCGATCACCGAGCCGTATTGGCACGGCGATCTCGATCAAACCCGACATGCAGGTAAGCGATCTGGGTTCACTCGCAGCGTTTTCTGACAACTTCTGCTGTGTCTGAAGGCAGGCTGCGCAGGCACTGCTCTTGCTGGCCATCAACGCGCAGTACCGGTTCTCCTTTTTATGTCCTCGATACGGCAATTGCCATGTTTCAACCGGCCTCAAGATCAGAGCCAGGCCGGTGATCTCACCAAACGCCTGTGCGTAATCGAGAAAGACCTTCGAACTGGTCAAAGCTTCAATCACGCTCTTGCCGTTGCTGTCCATGGCTGGGTCAACTGCCATAAGCTTGGTACGCTACATCCTGAGCTTTGTTTGCCAGACCTACCGTGCGTCAGGGCTGCCGAATATTATCATTTATTGTCTTTTGGTAAACAAAATAGGTCTGACCTCGGCTGAGCGCAAGTTTTTCCGCAGCGGGTGTAATGGTTCCGGAAGCACAATCAGCCACCCTTGCACAATGAACAGAAACACCTATCCTCAAGGCAAATGAGGTCGGTGCTGATAATAGGCGGCGGCTTGGTCGGGCTGGCCACTGCATATCGGATTTTGGAAAGAAAAGGCGCTCCTCGCGTGGTTCTTCTTGAAAAGGAAGATCGACTCGGAGCGCACCAGAGCACGCACAACAGCGGCGTTCTGCATGCGGGTCTTTATTACAAGCCTGGATCGGCCAAGGCGCGATTGGCGGTGACAGGAATCCGCCAAATGGTCGAGTTCTGCAAGACCGAGGGGATACCGCATGAGATCTGTGGCAAGCTGGTTGTAGCAACGACGCCCGATGAATTACCCAGGTTGGACGAGCTGTTGAAAAGGGGAATAGCCAACGGGCTGCAAGGGTTGCGCCGGCTTGAGCCGCCGGAGTTCAGAAAGATCGAACCCAACGCCGCCGGGCTTGCGGCAATCCACGTGCCCGAAGAAGGCATAGTGGATTACGCAATGGTGTGCGAGCGGCTTGCAGCTCGAATACGAGAACGCGGGGGGAGCATTTTGACCAGCGCAAGGGTCGAGCAACTCCGACGGCGCAACAACGAGTGGGTGGCAACAACCCGGCAGGGTGATTATACGGCCGAGTTTCTGGTGGCATGCGCCGGTTTGCACGCGGATCGCGTGGCAAGGCTCGCGGGCGAGCAGCCTCAGACACAGATCGTTCCATTTCGTGGTGAGTATTACAAACTGGGCGGAGCAGGTGCAAATTTGGTGCGGAACCTGATTTATCCGGTGCCCGACCCGAAATTTCCGTTTCTTGGGGTTCACTTTACGCGGTTGATTCAGGGCGGTGTTGAAGCCGGGCCGAACGCGGTGCTCGCATTTGCGAGGGAAGGGTATTCAGTGTGGAAGGTCAATGTTCGCGATTTGGCGGAGGCTCTTG
Organism: Verrucomicrobiota bacterium; assembly: GCA_012517065.1. Lineage (GTDB taxonomy): Bacteria > Verrucomicrobiota > Verrucomicrobiia > Limisphaerales > J093 > JAAYVR01. Next base: position 6,223 of record JAAYVR010000082.1, read on the forward strand.
CATTTCCCGGCTTGTGGCGTTTCCTGAAAAATCATCCTGCAATGGTCAGGAGCGAGCTGGCGCGCTCCCTGAGCAGGGGCGCCTTTTGCCGCGCGCTGCAGAAGCTGGTACCCGACGTTCGTCCATCGGACCTTCGGAAAGGCGGGGCTGGGGTGCGCGCACAGGCAATGAGCCGGTCTGGCGAACTCGTTCAGGATTTCGAGCTTCTGCCGCGGGATGGCGCGTTGCACGTTTTGAACGCGCCGAGTCCGGCGGCGACGGCGAGTCTTGCGATCGGGAGCGAGATTGCAGCGCGGGTTTTGGGCACTGGCAACTAACCTGGGAAAGGTCACCGTGGCACCGGCCAAAGACACCCAGAGCTTCATTCCTGTTAGATTTCCGGGGCCGCACCTCGTCTTGACGCCCTTGGCGGTCTGCGAACTGGGGTGGCATTTTCTTGTTCCGAGCGGTGTTATGTTCTTGACCTCGTTGGTGCAATGGCATTATACGGTGCATGTAGCGATGAGGCAGCCTTAGGTAAAACAATCAGCCAGTATGACAAAACGTGACTTGGTCGTCCGCATTAGTGAAGAAACCAAGCTCGGCCAGCAGATGGTTCTGAAGGTAGTGCAGCTTACTCTGGATTACATTTCAGAGGCTTTGGCAAAGGGCGAAACTGTGGAGCTGAGGAACTTCGGCGTGTTTGAGGTCCGCGTTCGCAAAGCCAGAGTTGGGCGCAACCCAAACGCTCCCGAGGCCGACATTCGCATTCCGCCTCGCGCGGTTGTGAAGTTCAAGCCCGGCAAAGAGATGCGCGAAGAAGTATTGAAGCTGACGCCTTCCAGTTGATCGCCTCCCTGACTGCGACTGAGTATCTCAAGGTTTCTGTGCCGAAATCGGCGCGTGCTGCCTTTTTCTATCAAGATGGAACGATTACCCGGGTTTCGCGATTTTTATCCTGAACCATTGCCTGCTAGCGGGGTGTGGAGCATCAACGCCAGACAGCACATTTTTGCCGGATGGCGCCGCGTTGCCACCCGCTACGGCTTTACTGAATACGACGGTCCGCCGCTCGAACCACTTGAACTTTACACACTCAAGAGTGGGAATGAGATTGTTGGACAACTTTACAACTTTACTGACAAAGGCGGGCGTGAAATTGCGCTTCGGCCGGAACTGACTCCGACCTTGGCGCGCATGGTTGCCGCTCACCACCGGCAGTACAAGAAACCAATCAAATGGTTTGCCCTGCCCCAGTTGTTCCGCTACGAGCGCCAACAGAAAGGCCGTCTGCGCGAGCATTTCCAGTTCAATGCCGACATCGTGGGCGAAACCGACCCGGCGGCAGATGCCGAATTAATTGCTCTGCTCATCGACGTCTTGCGGGAGTTTGGCCTCACGGCCCGCGATTTCGTAGTCCGCCTGAGCAGCCGGCGTGCGTGGGAGGAATTCTTCCGGAGGCGGTGTTCGGACGCTGCACGCGCGTACGAGTTCTATCAGGCCGTGGACAAGCTCGAGCGTGAATCTCCCGAGAAAACCAACGAAACACTCAGACAACTGGGGTTCACGATCGATGAAGTGCGGGATTTCATTTCCGCAGGGCGCCCAACCCCGGAGCTCGAGTTCATCGTCAGCGATCTGGCAGCACGCGGTCTTGCCGAGTTCGTGCGGATTGACTACGGGATAGTGCGGGGGCTTGCGTATTACACGGGCCCCGTGTTCGAAGCGTTTGATCTCCAGGGCGAATTCAGAGCAATTGCAGGCGGCGGACGATACGATTCACTTGTCAAACTGATTTCCGGTGGCAAGGTTGATTTGCCTGCGCTTGGGTTCGGTATGGGCGACGTGGTGTTGACGCAGTTGCTTGAGCGGCAGGGGCTGTTGCCGAAGTTCACCGCGTCCCTTGACCTGTTCTGCATCGCGGAAGACGAGGCGTCTCGCGGTGATACCCTGCGCACTGTTCAATTGTGTCGCGACGCAGGCTTGAGTGTCGAATACGCGCTTTCGCCCATGAAACCTGACAAACAGTTCAAACGCGCCTTGGAACTTGGTGCAGGGCACGTCGCATGGGTCAAGCGCAGTCCCGACGGGACAAAGGCTGTCAGACTGCGGAATCTTGCCACCCGAACCGAAGTCGTCGTGCGTGAAGACGAAATCGCCATAATGCTGAAAGCGGCACGCGCGGAAGATCGGTCTTGCCCGCAGCCCGGCAATAAGATCACACTCACCTGAGCATTTGCGAGCAAAGGAACCTGTTATGCGCACCTTGGTAATAGGCATAGATAGCGGCACGCAATCCACAAAAGCGGTCGTCCTCGATGTTGAAAAGCGAAAGATCGTTGGGATCGGCACGTCGCAATACGATTTGATTCCCGGGCTTCCCCCGGGTGCAAAAGAACAGCATCCTCACACATGGCGCGATGCCGCCGCCAAAGCCGTCAAGCAAGCTCTCAAATCCGCAAAAGCAAAGCCAGCCGAGGTCAGGGCAATCGGCGTGAGCGGTCAACAGCATGGTTTTGTCGCATTGGACAAGAACGGGGAGGTCATCCGTCCGGCCAAACTGTGGTGCGACACAGTGACTGCTCCGGAGTGCGAAGAGATCACACGCGCGCTTGGCGGGCTGGACGCCACAATTGCTGCACTTGGCAACGCCGTTTTGCCCGGCTACACAGCGTCAAAAATCCTTTGGCTCAAGAAACACGAACCGAAGAACTTCGCCAGACTCGCCACCGTGCTGCTTCCCCACGATTACTTGAACTGGTGGTTGACCGGGCGCGCAGTGATGGAATACGGCGACGCCAGCGGGACAGCCCTGTTGAACGTGCGCACGCGCCAGTGGTGTACGGCTGCAATCAACGCGATTGACCCGGACCTTGCCGCAAAGCTGCCACCGCTGATCCCCAGTGACGAACCAGTCGGCCAGGTCCGAGCTGATGTTGCGAAGTCTCTTGGCATTACCGCAGACGCGCTGGTAAGCGCTGGAGGCGGCGACAACATGATGGCTGCGATCGGGACCGGCAACGTCCGGCCAGGCGTTGTCACCGCCAGCCTCGGTACCAGCGGCACAATATACGCATGCTCGGAAACACCTGTCGTGGACCCACAGGGCGAAATAGCGGCTTTTTGCGATTCCACCAACCGCTGGTTGCCATTGCTCTGCACCATGAACGTCACCGTCGCCACTGAAATGGTCCGACGCGATTTCGGCTGGACCCACAACAAAATGGAGGCCGAAATCGCCCGCGCCAGCGCCGGTGCCGGAGGACTGTTGTTGCTGCCGTATTTCGAGGGGGAGAGGACGCCAAATGTGCCGGACGGCACGGGAGTGTTTTTTGGGGTGAACCAGCGCACTTTTACCGCACGATGTTTTGCTCGCGCTGCCATGGAAGGAGCGACTCTGGGGATGAACTACGGGCTGCGCCGGCTGATCGAACTCGGCATCAAGCCGACGCAGATTCGCGCCACCGGCGGAGGATCAAACTCGAAAGTCTGGCGGCAGATACTGGCGGACGTATTCAATGCCGAAGTGGTTACGCTCAAGGTTGCCGAAGGCGCAGCCTATGGCGCCGCTCTCCAAGCCTTGTGGTGCTGGCGGAAACACAAGGGCGAACAGGCGGGCATTCAGGATATCGCTGATGAGTTCGTGCAGTTGAACCCGAAACAGAGTGCCTCACCGCGCAGGGAACAGGTCGAATTGTACCGGGAAATCCAGGAACTCCACAACGGCTTGTCCGCGGCGTTGAGGCCTGTCTTCCACAAGCACCGCGAGCTGGTGTCGCGCTTGAGTGGATAATGTTCATTTCGTTGCAATCAATCAGCTCATTCTCACATGAAGTTCATTCTATCAACACACAACGTCACCTACACGAAATCGCTCGAAGAGCACATCCTCGACAAGCTGTCCAAACTCGAGCATTTGGATCGTTGGACGGTGGATGCGCGCGTTCTGCTTGAACACGACACCACCAAGGCGCCCGAAAAGCAGTTCAAGTGTTCCGTTCGCCTCGGTGTGAGGGGGCCCGACCTTTTCGCTGAAGCCTCGGAGAGTGACCTTTACACTGCGATTGACATGGCGTTCAAGAAGATCGAGCAGCAGTTGCGCAAACGCCACGGCAGGCGAAAGGCCAGCAAACGCACCGAAGCGGCCCGATTCAAGCGCCAGCGGCAGGAATCAGAACAGTGAGGCGTTCCGGCTCGCAATCCACGCCAACCATCTTGCTCCCGGAAAGCGGGACAGCACTTGCTGAGCCGCGTCACTGCTCTAAAGTCCAACCTCTGTTGATACGAGCGCGGGTTGTTGCGCCGGTGATGCAGCCGTCCATTGAAGACGGCGCGGTGCTCATTCGCGGTTCCAGAATCTGCACCGTTGGGCGCTGGCGCCAGGTTGCCTCTCGCACCCCGGCCGGGGCTCACGAAATCGATCTCGGCGAGGTCGTCCTGCTGCCCGGGCTGATAAATGCGCACGCGCACCTTGATTACACGGACATGGCGGGGCAACTCCTCCCCACAAGGTCGTTCACTGATTGGATCAAACTAATCACCGAAGCAAAGAGCGGGTGGGGACCGGACGACTTCGCGTCGTCGTGGAGAAACGGCGCTGAAATGCTCGTTCGCTCCGGTACAACAACTGTGGCGGACATCGAGACTGCGCCTGACATGCTGCCGGATGTCTGGCACGACACGCCACTGCGCGTGTTTTCGTTCATCGAGCTTACAGGTGTGCGCAGCCGGATCGCCCCCGAAACAGCCATCAAAGAAACTCAGAATCGTATCGCGGCATTGTCTGCGGGGCCGGGGCGTGTGGGCGTGGCGCCGCACGCGCCGTACTCGACAATTCCGGCACTCTTGCGAATGGTCGCTGGTGCGGCCCGATCGCAGGGTTGGCTTTTGACCACTCATGTCGCCGAGTCAATGGAAGAATACGAAATGTTCAAGCACGCCCGGGGCCCAATGTTTGAATGGTTGAAGAGGAATAGCCGCGACATGTCAGATTGCGGAAACATCACACCCGTAGCGCATCTTGATCGAAATGAGTTGCTGGGGCCGAATCTGCTTGCTGTCCACGCCAATTACCTTGACCCCGACGATATTGCGCTCCTTGCGCGAAAACGGGTGTCTGTGGTGCATTGCCCCAGAAGCCATCGCTACTTCAACCATGCGCCTTTCGAATACGAAAAGCTCCTCCGCGCAGGCTTGCGCGTTTGCCTCGGAACAGACAGCCTTGCGACGGTGATTGTGAAGCGTGGCCGGAAAGTGATCCTCGATTTGTTCGAGGAAATGCGTGAGTTTGCGAGGGAGTTCCCAGACAGACCGCCACGCGAAATACTACGTCTCTGCACCGACGCCCCAGCCGCTGTCCTGGGCCTTTCGGGCCAAATCGGATGTGTCGCTCCAGGATTCAAGGCCGATCTGATTGCGATTCCTTACGAAGGTCCAATTACGCGTGTTGACGATGCCATAATTGCGCACGAAGGGGCCGTGGCAATGTCGATGATCGACGGTCGCATTGTCTGGCCGTTGCCAACCTGAAGCTGGCGTGCCGCGAGCGCGTAAAGCCATTCGATCTCACCGCTGGTCCCAATGGTTTCTCATGTGCTGCAGCGGATGCAGTGGGCGTTGGTAGGCGCGAAGCGCTTGGAGTGCGGCAGCTTGCTGCCGCTTTGTTCTTCTGCACAAACAGCGTACCTGTCCCCATATGGCCCCATTGGATCGCGCCGCTGATCCCAATGGTTTCTCACGCACTGCCGCGCATGCAATGGGCGTTGGTAGGCGCGAAGCGTTTGGAGTGCGGCAGCTTGCTGCCGCTTTCTTTTTGTGCACAAACAACTTGCCCGGAACCAGATCGGCATGGCGTACAAAACAACGTGGCTGTCCCCATATCCCATATTCCCCATCAGCCTGATGACCGGTCATGCGACGCGTTTGGATTCCGCAAATCGGACCGCCGAACATACACCGGCTGGGTGCGGCGAAGAATCGCCGCGCTCCTGCCAACGCTTTGGAGAAAACACCGACGGTCGGGAGCGCGGCCGTCCTCGGCCGCATCTCAGCGTGACGACCGACCCTACGACCCGTTTGGATCACGCATGTGCGGCAGCCGAACATCCACCGGCTGGGGATGCGCAAACAACGTGCCTGGAACCATATCGGTATGACACCGAAAACAATGTGTCTGTCCCGAATGGCGCTTAGATAAGACCTAAAACTCTCTTGCCCAGCCGTTTGCGACGAGGGGCGTCGGGCAAGGTTTGAAACAGTATTTGCCGGGATACTCTCTCCATTTCGGCAACGATCTTCCAAAGTGTGCGGTAGTTGCTCG
>JAAYVR010000009.1 GCA_012517065.1 Verrucomicrobiota bacterium
CGCAGACTTGGGCAGCCGCCGATTGAAATGATGGACAACCTGCGGGCCATGCCGCAATCCGGGGACAAAACCAAAACAACGAGCCTGTCCCTCTATTGGCGTCCACAACCAGACAATGAGCCTGTCACCCTGTTCCGACTCACTCCCGAAGGCCGTATCGTCGTTGCTGCCTTACTTGCGGCCAGAGAAGCAGATACGTAGAAATTGGCTAATCTCTCAGCCTGAAAATCTTCGCGAATATGAATGACTTTGCATTATCACAACCCAGCCCGGTGTGGCCGACAGCCCAAGGGGCTGCTGTAGCCAGGACACTGCTCGTCAGGCAACTTCGGTTCCGGCTACACCGGGCTGGGAAGTATGCTCGCCAGACACCTCACACTGGCCCGTCAAAGCCCAAACACCTTGTTGTACACAGCGCGGATGTTCCGTCTGTACCTTGCAACCGCTTCAATAAGATCCTCTGCCCGGGTGAAACCACACCGAACCGCAACCCTGTACATCGGCGCCGGATCATCAGGCAACTCGGTTTCACCCTCGTAACTCCATCTCCTCAAAATGCAGGCCACCCGACGCAGTTTTCTGAAGTTGTCTATCAGAAGATCCGCATCCGCACGCTCGAGCGCCCCTTCATTCCTCGCCCGCTCCAATGCGCGCAGCGTATTTGGCTCGTGCCATCCGTGTTCCAATGCCAGCGCCTGCGCAACAAACTCCGCGTCCACCAACCCGCCCGTGCCGGTCTTTATCGCAAGATGATCTTTGCCGTGCGGAGTACGTTCTTTTTCGATGCGAAAGCGCATTCGTGCGATCTCCTGTTTCCAATTTGGCGTCCGCGCTGCGACCGCTGCGCCCGTGGGCTTGCTGAAATCGCACATTGCAGTCACAGCACGCTCGAACCTGTCTCCCAAATCGCGATTGCCAGCTACAAAGCGGCATCGCGACAACGCCTGGATTTCCCAAAGCTGCGCGCGATTCCGGTAATACTCTTCACACGCTCGAAGCGGGTTCACCAACAATCCCTTTTCACCGTCCGGGCGCAGGCGAACGTCCATTTTGAAAGTCGAACCCAACTCTGTTTGACCCGAAACCATCTCAATGAAAGCCGCAGCAACACGCTGCAGCTTTGCCAGGTCGCGCGCTCTGTCCTCCGCCACAAGCATCACATCGAGGTCCGACCCGTAATCGATCTCAGAACCGCCAAGTTTGCCCAACCCGACCACCGCCAGCGGAAGCGGCCCTCCGCCGTGAGTCTCCCAAACAACCTCGAGCGCGTACTCGAGACACGCCTCAGCCAAAGCCGACAGCTCGGACAAGCATTGTTCTTCCTCAGCAAGACCAAGAATATCGCGCAACCCTATCCGCATTATTTCTGTCTGGTGATATCGACGCAGCCAGAGCCGTTGATCCGGGTCAGATCGGCCATGCTGCAATTCCCTCAGGGTTTGATCTGCAGTCTTGCACCGCAAAAGTTGGCCGCTTTCCTCGAGACTGTCCAACAGGTCAGGTGTGCGAATCGCTGTCTCAGCAAGAAACTCAGACCTGTCTATCAACAACACCAGCAGCTCAAACAGCATCGGGTTCGCAGCCCAAGTTTCAAATAGTAGCGCCCGGCTGCCATAAGCAGCGATAAACGTGTCAAGCCTGGCAAGCACCCTGTCAGGATCCGACAACCTCTTCGCTCCGGGCTCACCATCAGGAAACCGCTTGCCATGGTCCGGATCCAGCCGGTCGCGCCTTGGACACAAATCAAGCAATCGAACCAACATCTGGCGCGCGTTCTTCTCTGTTCTCGGATGAACATGACCAAAGCCCGGTCCATGCACGAATGCCCGCGCAAGACGCAACGCTTTTTCAGCGTCCCGAAATGAACAGTTGCTAAACAGCTTCTTCCACTCGGCATCCTCACGATCAAACTCGGGCAGTGCCGATGCAGTCTCTTCACCCTCAATCTTCAGGAACTGCTCGTAGGAACTGCGGACAAGCCGCCGATGCCTGTCCAGCGCAGCTTCAAAATCCTTCAATGTTTCAAACCCCATCAGCCTTGCCAACCGCTCCCGCGCGCGGCGTTCCGATGGAATCGTGTGGGTTTGAAGGTTGTTCTCCATCTGAAGACGATGTTCCACTTCCCGCAGAAACACGTAAGCCTCACTCAACGCATGCGCCTGGTCCTCGGACAACACCCCGTACTGCGCCAGTTTTGACAAAGCACCAAGAGTCTGGTGATGCGCAAGAAACGGTTGCGACCCCGCTCGCAACACCTGCTGCGATTGCACAAGAAATTCGATTTCCCTGATCCCGCCACGGCCCAGTTTCACGTTCCGGTCAAGTTCGCCCGCCCGCACCACCTCGGTTTCAAGCCGGACCTTCATGGACACAACCTCTTCAAGCGCCTGCGGAGTGAAGGATCGCGGATACCGAAATGGCTGGATCATCTCCATGAAATCGTTGGCCAACCCCGCATCTCCCGCTATCAACCGCGCCTTCGTCAACATCAGCCGTTCCCATGGCTGACCGTACTCCCAATAATAGTTCTCGTAGCTTTCGAGCGACCGCGCCAATGGCCCCGCACTGCCCTCCGGCCGCAATCGCAGGTCAATCCTATACAACATTCCTTCCGCCGTCAGACGTCCAACCTCCCCAACAAATGCCTCCGCCAAATGCCGGAAGAACTGGTGGTTGTTGATCCCGCGACCCGAGGTTTCCGTACCAGTAGGTTTCTGCCGGAACACGCTGCCCTCGTCCTCATACACAAAGATCACATCCACATCCGAACTGTAGTTCAGCTCCTGCCCGCCCAGTTTACCCAAACCGATGATGCAAAATGCCGTGGGCCGCCAAAAACCGCTCGGGTCCTGATGGTACGGCTGCCCAAATCTCTCCACCAACTGCTGCCAGCAGATTCTGTAAACATGACCAAGACATGCGTCGGCAAGGTCAGACAATTCCATCGTGATCTCCGTAAAGCTCCCTAGCCTCGCAAGGTCACGTGCCGCTATGCGCATGATCTCCTGTTGTTTGAACGCCCGAACCTGCGCAAGGGCGGCCGCGTAGTCCTTCTTGCGCAGCGCTCCCGCAACCATGTTCCCAACACTCCGCTGAAGCCCTCTGGCACCCCGTGGCACCTTCAAACTCTCCACATCCAACAGCATTGGCAGCCATTCCGGATGCGCAACCAACGCCTCGCTGAGCGCCTGCGACCCGCTCAACAACGCCGTTAAAACCGCCGCGCCCTCAGGGCTCGCACTGTTGAGTTCCGACGTCGCCCCAACCTGGCGAAGCAGCTCAAGTTGTTTCTCGGCCCGCTTCGGGTCCGCACAACCCGCAACTGCTTCCCGCCACACGTCTTTCTTCATAAGCCGATTACACACCGCCCACCGCCACCGCGGAACAAAAAAATCATGCAGCAAGTCTCTCAAATGCTCCTTCAACTCGTCCAAGCTATCACCTTGAGTCCAGTGGTCCGGGTAATCGTTCAGGTAAACCGATCTAGGTAGCTGGGCCAAACCAGTGACACCAAAGCTTGAAAGCCCGTACTGATGCGCAGTTTCAGAGTGCACAGGTCCAAGTTCTCAACCACGAAACACTCCGAATGCGCGAAAGGGAGTGTAACAAGGCAAATAACGTGTCTGTCACTCTATTCCGGCGCCCCGTTCGCTGGCATTGTACCAATACCGTGAGCAGACTATTATTCCGGTCACGCGACTTTGACTCCGGCTACGCCGGGCCAGATTGTTCTATTGAAGAATCATTAATATTTGGGAAGATTTTCACGCCCCGAGTTTGCTCAGTTTCTCTGTATCTGCTTCTCTGACAGCAAGTAATCCGGTCACAATGGTAAGGCCTTTCGGAGTGAGCTGGATAAGGTGACAGGCTCGCAGTTTGGGTTTTGCCCCCTGATTGCGGCCTGGCCCGCAAATTGTTCTTTGTTCCAATCCGCGGTTGCCGAAGTCTGTCGAGGAACCCCTCAGACGCAGATATGGGGACAGACACGTTGTGTGTGCATCCCCAGCCGGTGAATGTTCGGGCGCGGCGTTTGCGTGATCTAAACGGGTTGTAGGGTCGGTCGTCACGTTGATGCGGTCGAGGACGGCCGCGCTCCTAACGCCGTTGCCTTTTCCAGCGCGTGCAGGAGCGCGGGCATTCTTGCCCGCCCCCAGCCGGTGTATGTCCGGTGGCCGGATTTGGGGGTCGAAACGGGCCGCATGACCGGTCATCGGGCTGATGGGGAACATGGGATATGGGGACAGGCACGGAGTTTGGGCATAGAGACAAAGCGGCAGCAAGCTGCCGCACTCCAAACGCTTCGCGCCTGCCAACGCGCACGGGATCCGCTGAGGCCATATGGGGACAGGCACGGAGTTTGGGCATGGAGACAAAGCGGCAGCAAGCTGCCGCACTCCAAACGCTTCGCGCCTGCCAGCGCCCACTGCATCCAAACGCTGCGCGCCTGCCAACGGCCAGTGCCTGTCCATGCACTTTGGTTTGGGCTGCGCAGGGCTGGGAAGCATGAGTGCTGCGGCATCGGGCGCTGAGAGTTCCGGGGTAGGTGTGTTTTGTTCGTGGGCGGGTGCGACTTCCGGAAGCCCGCAGATCGCGGTTTGCAATCTGCAGTTGGCAGCAGTGGCCTGTGCGCAAATCGGATACAGGGGTGCGCAGAAACTGCGCGCAGATGTATGGCGGGATGGGGTTGGGAGGCGGTTTGTGCAGGGTATTGTGGTCTGTTGGGTGTGTTTGGCTGCGTAAATGATCTCCGGCAAGCAATCTGCTTGATGAGGCAGCGCGAGACATGGGCATGGGATTACCATCGTTGATCCTCGGGGCGTCTCGATTGAATCGAATAAACCAATAAATCGGAAATAGAACAGAGAGCATATGAAGAAGCAGCTATTAATGGGTGTTCTTGGGATGTTTGTCGGGTCGGCGCTGGCGGCTGGTCCGATAGACGAGATCAAAGCGGCAGCCAAGAAACTGGCTGACTCGAGTGGGTACAGTTGGAAATCGACGACTGAGAGTCCGAGCGCGGGTGGCGGTGGTGGCGGTCCTCGAATGGGCGGGCCGACGGAGGGCAAGGCGCTTAAGGACGGCACGGTATATCTGATGATGCAGCGGGCCAACAACACGGTCGAGGCCTACGTGAAAGGGGAAAAAGGCGCAATTAAGACTGAGGAAGGCTGGCAGGGGCTGTCCGAGGCTGGCGAGCCGGGTGGCGGGCCAGGTCGGGGGCGATTCATCGGGCGAATGCTGATGAATTACAAGGCGCCTGCGGCTCAAGTTGTCGAGTTCGCTGAAAAGGTTGCGAACCTGAAGAAGGAAGGTGACGCGTACGTCGGGGATTTCACTGAAGAGGGTGCAAAAGCTGTTTTGGCGGGGCCGATGCGACGTGGGAACAACGCGCCGGAGATCAGTGGCGCGAAGGGGTCGCTCAAGGTGTGGATTAAAGATGGGCTGATTTCGCAGTACGAGTACACGGTGCGGGGCACGATGAGTTTTGGGGGCAACGAACGTGAGATCAACCGGAAGGTGAAGGTTGAGATCAAGGACGTTGGCAACACGAAGTTCGAGGTGCCCGAGGCTGCCAAGGCAAAGATGTCTTGATTCAAACGTAGAGTCGGCACAGCGCGGCGCAGCGGCAATCGATCGATCCTGTCAATAGGCTCGGGTTGTTTGGGTGGACATGAGCCTGCTGCGTCGCGCTGGTGGGGGGCGGGTCTGTTGGCCATGGCAGGGAGGTGAATCTGCGGCTGGAGCGGTTAAGGGCCAGAATCCGGAAGACTGGGCGCTTTGCGAGGTCTGCGCAGACCATCCATAGCAGCGGGGCGGAGTGCGCGGTTGGTTTTGCGGTGGGAGAATTCGCGGTTCCACGGGATGACATTTAAGAATCTGTGCTATGATTAGCCTGTGAACGATCTGGCGGAGCATGGCGGGACGATTGTGGTTGTGCACAATCGTACGCGTCGTTGGGCGGTGCGGGTGTTGGCCGTTCTGGTGGGAAGCGGTGTGTTTTGTTGCGGGGTTGGGAGGAGTGCTGACATTGACGAGGCGCGGCAGTTGTTTTTGACGGGGAACTACGCTGAAGCGGCGCGGGTATCTGAGATTGAGTTCAAGGAGAAGGAATATTCTGAGCAATGGCCGCTTTTGTTGGTGGAGAGTTTGCATGCAATTGGCCGTTATGAAGCTGCGTATGCAGTGTTGACGAACCGGCTGGCACATGAGTCGCGGAGCATTCGATTGCGGTGGATTGGGCGTGACGTTTGCCGGGCTGTAGGGCGGCCGGCTGAAAGCGACAAGCTGTTGGAGGAGATAGTGAATTTGGTGGCGGCCCGGCCTTATGCGTACAGGGACGTGGCGGATATTGTTGTGTTTGGCAGGGCATTGTTGGCTCTGGGGACGGACCCGAAGCTTGTCCTTGACCGGGTTTATGAGGTTGCCAAGAAGAGTGAGCCGGGGGCGCGTGAGCCGTACCTGGCGATCGGCGAATTGGCACTGGAAAAGCATGACTTTGCTCTTGCGGCGCAGGTGTTCCAAGAAGGGTTGTCAAAGCACAAGAAAGACGCTGAGTTCCATTATGGGCTGGCACGGGCATATGAACCCAGTGATTCGGCGCAAATGGTAAGGGCGCTTGAATCTGCGCTCAGCTTCAACAGCAATCATGTGGCGAGCATTCTTTTGCTGGCGGACCGCGCGATTGATGCGGAGGACTATGAAGGTGCGACGCGGTTGATCGAGCGTGCGCACGGGGTTAATCCTGCGCATTCGGAAGCATGGGCGTACATGGCGGTTATTGGGCGGCTGCAGAACAAGCGCGATCTGGAGCAGGAGGCCCTTGGCAAAGCACTTGCGTTGTGGCCGACGAACCCGCGTGTGCCGTATTTGGTTGGCCGCAAGCTTTCACAGAAGTATCGGTTTGCCGAGGGCGCGCAGTTTCAGAGGCGTGCGATCGAGTTCGACGACCGTTTTCTTCCGGCGAAGGCGCAGCTAGCCGAAGACCTGTTGAGATTGGGCGAGGAAGAAGAAGGCTGGCGGTTGGCAGAACAGGTGCATGAGAAGGACGGTTACGATGTAACGGCGTTGAATCTTGTGACCTTGCGCGACACCTTGTCAGGCTTCGCCATTCTGACGAATTCGCATTTTGTTGTCCGGATGCCGAAGGAAGAAGCGGCCGTGTACGGTCAACGTGTGCTTGAGCTGCTGGAAGAAGCTCGTGAGCGGCTGTGCAGGAAATACGGCGTTGCTTTTGAGAAGCCGGTAAAGATCGAGATTTTTGCGCACCAGAGCGATTTTGCGGTGCGGACGTTTGGTCTGCCTGAGAACAACGGGTTTCTTGGTGTTTGTTTTGGTCCGGTGATAACGGCGAACAGCCCATCTGCCAGGCCGGGCCGCCCGTTCAATTGGGAATCGATGCTTTGGCACGAGTTTTGTCACGCGGTGACTTTGCGGGTTACGAGCAATTGCATGCCGAGGTGGTTGAGTGAGGGGTTGTCCGTGTACGAAGAACGACAGGCGAACGGTGCATGGGGCGAGAAGATGACGCCGCGTTATCGGGAGATGATTTTGGGTGGCGAGCTAACGCCGTTGTCGCGGTTGAGCGGGGCGTTCCTTGCGCCGAAGTCGCCATTGCACCTTCAATTTGCCTATTACGAAAGCTCGCTGGCTGTCGAGTTTTTGGCGGAGAAATTCGGGTTTGAATGTCTGGTTGCAATTCTTGGTGACCTTGGCAATGGGGTGGACGTGAACAAGGCGATCGCATCGCGCGCGGCGCCTCTTGAAAAGCTCGAAGGCGAATTCGAGGAATTTGCACGGCGACGGGCCGCTGAGTTTGCTTCGGGATTGGAGTGGCGGAGGCCGCCTGAAGAAGTGCTGCGGACGGGGATTGGCGGCGATGCCTGGGAAACCTGGGCGCGGGATAACCCTAACAATTACTGGGTGCTTATGCGGCGCGCCACGCAGGCGATCGGTGCCAAGCAATGGAACGAAGCAAAGCAGGTTTTGGAACTTCTGATCAAGCGCTGTCCGAAATACACGGGTGCAGAGAGTCCCATGGGATTACTGGCACAGGTGCATCGGGAGCTTGGTGAAACGGCGGAGGAGCGCGTCGTTCTTGAGCGGATAGCGGAGATGGACGGGGAATCGATTGAAGTGTACGGGCGGTTGATGGAACTCGGCCGTGCGGCTGGCGACTGGGACGCAGTGATAAAGAACGCGCGGCGTTACATTGCTGTGAATCCGCTCGTGCCGATGCCGTATCGGCACATGGCCGAGGCTGGTGAAAGAAGCGGGGACAGCGCGTCAGCGGTGCGAGCGTTGCGGGCTTTGTTGGAAATGGACTCGATGAATCCGGCTGAGACACGTTTCAGGCTGGCGCGGCAATTGTGGCGTTCGGGTGATACATCAGCTCGGCGCGAGCTGTTGCTTGCTCTTGAAGACGTGCCCCGGCATCGCGGCGGGCTTGAACTGTTACTGGAAATGCACGGCCAATTGGCGGGTGCGACGAATTCCGGCGGCGCGATTGCACCGGAAACACGGCGTTGAAAACCAAAATGCCAAACGCATTCAGATTGACATTGGTTCTCGTGACCATTGCGGCGGTTTGCGGACTGGCGCAGCGGCGATGGGGCGGCCGGGGGTTTTTGAGCGAGATCAGGACAGCTCGTGAAGTGCCGTCCGGGAGCACGGGCACGCCGACGTGGACGAACCCGCCCGCTTTTTCCAAGGACGTGTTCACGTTCGTGAGGATACGGTACGATCGTGGTTCTGGATGGGGCGGGGGATGGGCGACTGACTTGCCGGACAGCGATCTGAACCTGTCATACCGTTTGCAGCAGGTGACAGCGCTGAGAGTTGATCCTGACGGGCGGATCCTGAGGCTGACGGACCCGGCGCTGATGGATTTTCCGTTCATTTACATTGTTGAGCCGGGCAGCCTGTATTTGAGCGCGACGGAAGCCGATGCTTTGCGGCGTTACCTGCTGAACGGCGGGTTTCTGTGGCTGGATGATTTTTGGGGTGAGCGTGAATGGGCGAATTGCGAGGAGGTCATGAGGGAGGTGTTTCCAGACAGACGCTTTGTCGAGCTGCCGTTGACGCATCCGATTTATCACACGGTATTTGAGATTACAGCGAAGGCGCAGATTCCAGCGATTCAGTATGGCATTGCAAGCAGGTACACTGGTGTGACATGGGAACGCCCTGATGCGCGCGAGGTGCATCACAGGGCAATCTTTGACGATCATGGTCGGCTGATGGTGCTTGCGACGCACAACACAGACAACGGCGATGGTTGGGAGCGGGAAGGCGAAGATGACTATTACTTTCACAACTTTGCGGAGAAAATTGCCTATCCGCTGGCGATAAACGTGTTGGTGTATGTGATGACGCACTGATTGCTGCGGACTGACATTTGCAGTCAGCCGGGGGCATGAAAATGGACGAGCGTGCAGATTCATCTTGCGGTGTCGGACGGGCGCGGGTGACGGGAGAGTAAATGGCAATGCGGCGGGTAAGGTGGTTCGAGATTTTACTATGAGCCATATTGAGACGAATCAGGTTGAAGGGGCGCAGGCGCGGCTGAGCCGAACTGAGAATGAACGGCGGGTTGCGGAGCGGCTATGGTCGGGGCGCGAGCAGATTGAGCGTCAGTTGGCCAAAGTAATTGTTGGGCAGGGGCAGGTAATCGAGCAGATACTGATTGCTCTATTATCGGGCGGGCATTGTTTGATAACGGGTGCGCCCGGGCTTGCGAAGACGTTATTGGTGAAATCGATTGCGTGCGTATTCAGGCTGCGGTTCCAGCGAATTCAGTTCACGCCGGATTTGATGCCTGCGGATATAACGGGGACAGAGATTCTGCAGGACACACCGGAAGGGCGGCGGCTGATGTTTGTGCGTGGGCCGGTGTTTGCGAACATGGTGTTGGCGGATGAAATCAATCGGACCCCACCCAAGACACAAGCGGCGTTGCTGGAAGCGATGCAGGAACACCAAGTGACAGCGTCGGGTGTTCGACATCCGTTGGATGAGCCATTTTTTGTACTGGCGACGCAGAACCCGATCGAGATGGAAGGGACCTACCCGCTGCCGGAAGCGCAGTTGGACCGGTTCATGTTCAACGTGGTGATTGATTACCTTCTTGAGGATGAGGAGATCGAGGTTATCAAGCGGACAACGAGCGAATTGACGGGCGATATTGAGCCGTTGTTTGACGGGGCGGACGTGCTGGGGTTTCAGCAGCTTGTCCGGACGGTGCCTGTGGCTGATGAACTGGTGCGATATGCGGTGCGGCTGGTGGCGGCGTCGCGGCCGCATCGTGACGGTGCGCCGGAGTTTATCAATGATTACGTGACGTGGGGGGCGGGCACTCGAGCTGCGCAGTATCTTGTGCTTGGGGCGAAGGCGCGTGCTTTGCTGCATGGCAGGGTGCATGTAACGTGCGGTGATTTGGTTGAACTGGCGAAGCCGGTGTTCAGGCACCGAATTCTGTTGAACTACCGTGCTGAGGCGGAAGGCGTGCGAGTGGAGGACATAGTCAAGAGGTTGTTGGAGACGGTTCGGGGACCGTTGGACTGATGAATGCGACTCGGGTGCAGGCTTTTGACCGGAACGCGGGCACGCTGGTGGACCCGCAGGCTCTGATGCACATTCGCAGCCTTGAATTCCGTGCGCGGGTTGTCGTTGACGGGTTTTGGAGCGGGTTGCACCGAAGTCCGCATCACGGGTTCTCGGTCGAGTTCACCGAGTACAGGCAGTACAGTCCGGGTGATGATCCGCGTTATGTTGACTGGCGAGTTTATGCGAGGAGCGACCGGTACTTTGTGAAGCGGTTCGAGGACGAGACCAACATGCGTTGCAACCTTGTGGTGGACATGAGCAGGTCGATGTCCTACGGGTCTATTGGTTACACAAAATCGAACTATGCGGCGACCCTTGCTGCTACGCTTGCGTGTTTTCTTGCGCGGCAGGGAGACGCTGTTGGCCTTGTGACGTTCGATGAGAGAATTCGCGACTATCTGCCGGCGCGGCACAGGCATGGGCACTTGCGGCGTTTGATGCTGTTGCTTGAAAGGGACGCGGACGGCGTGCGAACTGATTTGGTTGCGCCGCTGAGGCGGACGGCAGAACTCGTTAGGAAACGCGGCGTGGCGGTTGTGATTTCAGATTTTCTTTCGCCGATCGATCAAATTGAACCTGCAGTGGTGCCGTTGTTGGCGTGCGGACATGAGGTGGTAATTTTTCAGGTGCTGGACCCGGCGGAACTGTCGTTCGAGTTCAGCGAACCTGCTGTTTTTGAGGATGTGGAATCGGGGCGGACTCTGTTGCTGGACCCCGGGGCCGTGAGGGGCGATTACAGGAGGCGGGTTGAAGCTCACAGCGAAGCGTTGCGGAGGGCTTGCGAGCGTTGGAACGGGACGTTCTTCAGAGTTGCTACGGATCGGCCGATTGAACTTGCGTTGTTTGATTTCCTCAGCGGCCGGCATGCGTTGCGGCGCCGGCCGCGGCGGGCCGAACGGGTGGCAAGATGAACTTTTTGGCGCCCATATTCCTTGCTGGAGCAGCGGCGATAGTGCTGCCGATACTGTTTCATCTTGTGCGTCAATCGGCCCGGCGGCGGACACTGTTCAGTTCGTTGATGTTTTTGAGGCCGGCGCTGCCGCGGCTGACGCGGCGGAACAAGATTGACCATTTGCTACTGTTGGTGTTGCGGGGGCTGATAGTGGTGTTGTTGGCGACGGCTTTTGCGAGGCCGTTTGTTCGGAAAGCCGTGGTTGTGCCGTTCGCTGGCGCACCATTGAAAAGGTTGGTTGTGCTATTGGACACGAGCGCGAGCATGCAGCGCGAAGGTTTGTGGGAGGCGGCGTGTCGGCATGTTGAGGCGGCGGTTCAGAGCGCGGGCACTACTGACGATTTGGCGCTGTGCACTTTTGACGCAGGGATCGTGTCGCGGATCGGTTTTGAAGAGTGGCGCAAGACAGCGGTTCAGAACCGGCTCGGGCTTGTGCGGGAACGGCTGGCGGGTTTGAAACCTTGTTGGGCGGCGACGCGGCTTGATCGAGCGCTCATTCAAGCGATAGAGATGCTCGAGTTGGAGGGGACGGATGGCGGACGTGCGAGTGTTCGGGAGGTTGTGTTGGTGAGCGATCTTGCCGAGGGTAGTGTGTTGGATGAACTGGCGGGGTATAATTGGCCCAAGGATGTGCGTTTGGTGGCGCGCGAAATCACCCCGCGCCATTCGGAGAATCTTGGGATCAGTTTGGCTGCGGACACGGCTTCGAGTGGGGAGCGAAAGGATGATGTTATCAAGGTGCGTGTTGTTCATGCCGGGCGGGGCGGGCTGAAGCAGGTCGAGATTGGTTGGGCGGATGCGGACGGGCGGTTTGTGTCGGCGCCCATACCAGTTGCCATGGCTGGTGGGCGCGAACGGGTGATTTCGGTGCCTGCGGCGGAAGCGAGTTCAAAGGCCGAGCGGTTGGTGGTCAGGGGCGACGAAGACGGATACGACAACGTTGTGTATGTGGCGAGTCAGGAGCGAGAAACAACTCGGGTGCTGGGGATTGGGCGTGTTACGGGCGGGAGCGGTGTTGAACCGTTGTACTTTGTGGAGCGTGCTTTTGCTGCGGCGCCGCGTTTGGCCGTTGAAGTGAAAATCTGCGCTCCGGATGTGCCGATCAAGCGTGATTGGGTCAGTGAAGCGGGGCTGATTGTGGTGACCTGTGCTCTGGAAGGTGGTGCAGCTCAGTTGGTCCGTGAACGAGTGATGCACGGGGGCACGGCAATCTTCGTTCCGTTGGATGCGGGCGCTGCGGGCTCATTACGAGAGTTGCCGGGCTGTGAAAGAGTCGTCATGGAAGAGAGTCGGTTTGAACCTTACGGTTTGGTGACTGAGATTGACACTGGGCATCCCTTGTTTGCGCCGTTTGCGGATGCGCGGTTTAGTGACTTCACCAAGGTCAGATTCTGGAAATATCGCAAGATCGATCCGCAGACGGTTCCATCAGGGCGGGTGATAGCGTCGTTTGACAATGGTGATGCCGCGATCATTGATGTTGCTGTTGGAGATGGCCGGGTATTGATTTTTGCGGCCGGGTGGCATCCTGCTGACAGTCAGCTTGCTTTGTCGTCGAAGTTTGTACCGATGATGCACTCGGCCCTTGAATTGAGCGCCGGGCCGCAACCGGAGAACCGGTGGCGCGTTGGGCAGTCGGTTCCGGTGAGAGAACTTGTGCGATCGAATGGCGGGCCGTTGAGCATCGTGAAGCCCGATGGCAGGACTGTGCAACTGGGGGCTGGGGAGAGCATGTTTTCCGAGACTGATTTGCCCGGCATATACACAGTGAAGGGCGGAAAACGGGAGTTGCGGTTTGCGGTTAATATAGATGCCGCTGAGAGCCGTACGACTCCGATGCAACTTGACGAACTGGAGAGGTTGGGGGCGAGGTTGGCTGACAATGACCGGGCGAGTGCGGCTGCGAGTGTCACAGAGGTGAGGCAACGTGATGCAGAGGCTGAGTCGCGGCAGGGGTTGTGGCGGTGGTTCATTGCTGCGGCGTTGATGATAGTTTTTGTGGAATCGGTTTTGGCAGGGCGCGCTGCTCGGGCGGTTGTTGACCGGACAGTTCAGGTGCAGTTATGAGAGCGTTATTGACAAGACGGCTGATGATGGTGGCCAATCGCCGGCGCCGAATCCGGTTAGGATTGTGGCTGACGCTTTGCTGGGTTGCCACTGCTTTGGCGGTGCACGTTGGGGCTGCAGTGTCCGGGGCGATTGGTTATGGGCCGCGCTTTGGCGGTTATGTGGGGGGAGCGATCGGTTTGGGGTGTGCGGTTGTCATGCTGATTCGAGAACGCGGGCGCGGACCGGACCTGCACGGGGCGGCGGTTGAAGTCGAGCGGCGGTATCCTGAACTGGATTCGCGGTTGCTGGCGGTGGTCGAAGACCGGAGCGGGATGGAGCGCGAGCCTGCCTATTGTGTGCAGCGGCTGGTCGAAGAAACGCTCGAACACAGTTTCAGTAGGAACTGGCGGGAAGCTGTTCCTGTGTGGCGCGTGTGGGTGGCGCAGGGATTGAATTTGTTTGCTCTTCTGCTGGCTGTGTTTGCGGTGTGGAGGCTGGGCACAGGGGCCAACGAGGTTCGCGTTCCGGTTCTTGGCGGGACACAGCTCGAGGTCACGCCGGGTGACGTTGAACTGGAGCGCGGGGACAGCCTTGTGGTTGTTGTTCGATGCAATGGCAAGGTGCCGGGCATGGTAGAGCTTGTGTTTGCGCAGTTGGAGGAACCTGAGAAACGGATGTCGCTGACAAAGGGACTGGCTGATCCGATTTACGGCGGGACGATTCCCAGTGTCGAGCGAGATTTGGCATACCACATCGAGTATGACGGACGAAGAACACGCGATTATCGGGTGAAGGTTTACGAGCATCCTCGAGTGGAACGCGCCGACGCACAGGTCGGTTACCCTGAATACACCGGTTTGCCGCCAAAACGATTTGAGAATGTGCGAACCCTAAGTGCGGTCGAGGGCAGCAGACTCGACCTCGGTCTTCAGTTGAACAAGCCTGTCAAGTCTGCGCGTTTGATCCATTCGCGGCATGCGGGTGTGGCTGTTTTGCTTCGGGTTGGGACCAACACGCCTGCGGCGAGTATCGAGGGCATGCCTTTGACTTTAAGCGGGACCTATCGGGTTGAACTGCGCGATTCGGACGGGCGAACGAACAAGGTGCCGTTTGAACTGGCGGTAACGGTTCTGACGAATCAGACGCCGCAGATCAAGCTGGTTTGGCCGCGGGGCGACCTGCGGCCGTCGCCATTGGAAGAAATCAAGTTTACGGCTGTTGCAAGTGACGATTTTGGCGTTGTCGCGTACGGCATAGGGTATGCGGTTGCCGGGCGCGAAATGCAACACGTCGAATTGGGGCGGAACGTTCCAGCTCGGGAACGAAGGTCGTTTGACTATTTGCTCTCGCTCGAGGAATTGAAGGTTGAGCCGGACCAGTTGCTGAGCTGGTTTGTCTGGGCTGACGATATTGGGCCTGACGGCCGGGCGCGTCGAACAAGCACCGACCTGTTTTTTGCCGAGGTCAGGCCATTTGACGAAGTTTTCCGAGAATCGCGCACCGGAGGCGAGCAGCAGGACTCGGAACAGCAGGAGCCGGGCGGCGAACAGTCGGGCGACGATCCCGGGCGGTTGGCGGAGTTGGAGAAACAGATACTGACGGTGACATGGCGGCTGCAGCACGAAGCCGGGATGAGGAATGAAGGGGCATACCGGACCAATGTGCAAGTGCTCAGGGATGTGCAGTCCGATGTGCTGGGCCAGGCGAGGTCGGCGCTCGAGCAGGCGTTTGACCCGCGCACGGCGGTGCTCTGGCAATCTGCGACGACGAACATGGAATCTGCGGTGCGCGCATTGGATCGGGCGTCGAAGGACCGCAGTGCTTTGTCTGTGGCAGTGGACTCGGAGCGGTCGGCGTACCAGGCACTTCTGCGGTTGAATCCGAAAGAGTACGACGTGGCGCGGCAACAAGCGCGTCGTGGCAATCAGCGCCAGAACAGCCGTCAGCAGGCTTTGCAGCGGCAGCTTGATCAACTTGATCTTGCGCGGCCAGCTAACCGGTACGAAAGCGAGCGACAGGCGCAATCGCCGATCACACCGGAGCGGCGCGAACAATTGCAGGCTTTGAACAGGTTGCGCGAGCTGGCCCAGCGCCAACAGGACCTGAACGAGCGCCTTCGCGAGCTGCAAACGGCGCTTCAGGAAGCGCGCAATGAAAATGCGCGGAACGAACTGCGCCGTCAGTTGAAGAGGCTCCAAGACGACCAGCAGCAAATGGTGGCTGACGTTGATGAATTGCGCCAAAGAATTGATCAATCAGACCCTCAATCAAACCTCGCTTCAAGACAGGCACAGCTCGACCAGGTCAGGCGCGACATGGAACGGGCGGCAGATGCAGCGGCTCGAGGTTCGGTGCCGCAGGCTCTGGCCGCTGGCAGCCGCGCCCAGCAGCAGATACAGGAAATGCGTGATGCATTGAGAAGGGAAACAGCCGGTGAACTGGGTGAGCAACTACGTGAGATGCGCGCGGACGCTCGGGAACTGGCAAGGAATCAGGCTGATTTGGGGCGCAGACTTGAACAGATGGCGTCAAGACCGCCCCGGACCTTGCGCGATCCGCCCCAAACAGGCGAACTGTTGAATGGCCTGGCACAGCAAAAGGGACGGCTAACGAATTTGGTGGACAGAGTGACCCGGGTTTCCGATGCGACGGAACAATCCGAACCCGCGGTATCACGCGAGCTTTACGATGCGCTGCGGAGTTTCACGCAGGCGGATGCTGAGGCAACGAAACAGATGCAACAGGAATTGATCGATCGCGGTTTGATGACGCGCGCCCTGTTCGATCGGTTGCGATCGGCTGAGCAAAACGATCGTGCCAAGTCGCTCGAGACTGCGGCGGAGATGCTGCGTCAGGGGTACCTCAATCAGGCCCAACAGGCTGAGCAACGTGCTCGAGGGGCGATTGACACTTTGAGTCGTGGGGTGGAGCGAGCCGCTGAGAGGATGCTTGGCAGCGACACCGAAGCGCTGCGGTTTGCTGAAAGGGAATTGGAGGGGTTGTCGGGAGAACTCGAGCGGGAGTTGGCCGTGGGAGGCGCCGCGACGACAAACGCACCGGCGCGAACTGGGGAAGCCTCGGGACGTGCGGGGTCAGAACAAGACCAGCAGCCGAGGCGGGCGGGTGAAAGAGCGGCCGACGCTGTTGACGGGGTCGCGCGAGCTTTGATGGAGGGGGGAGAGCGGGGCGGAGAAGATGCGGAACGGGCGGGCATGGGGCCGATTACTGGCCCGGGTTTTGCGCAATGGTCGGATCGGTTGCGCGAAGTCGAGGAAATGGTCGAGCTGCCGTGGGTGCGCGACGAGCTTGCAAGGGCGAGGGAGCGGGCGCGCCAGTTGCGGCGTGAATTCAGGCGTGACTTGAAGAAGCCGGATTGGGCGGTTGTGAAGCTCGAGGTGTTGCAACCGCTCGTGGAAGTTCGCAAGGAAATCGCGGATGAACTTGCGCGGCGGGCACCTGCTGATCGGCTGGTGCCGATTGATCGCGACCCGGTGCCGGCGCGGTATGCGGAGTCGGTGCGCCGGTACTACGAGGAACTTGGGAAATGAGCGCGGCGTTCTGGGTCAACGATGCTGGCGTTGGCATGCCGTTTATCTGGTTGGCAGGGGCCGGGCTCATATTGGTGCTGGGTGCGGTTTGGAGTTGTTGGGGTGGTCGCGGCGGTTTGTGGAAGATTTGGTGTGTGGCGCTCAGGGCTGGTGGGATTCTGGCGTTGCTGTTTTGTCTGCTGGATTTGCAGCGGATGGTGCCACGGGCAACGCCCGGCGCGAACATTCTTGCCATTGTAGCGGACAACAGCATGGGCATGCAGATTTGCGATCGTGGCGAGCAAATGTCTCGGGGGAAGCTCATGCAGTCGCTGCTCGAGCCGGCGAAAGCGGGGTGGATTGGGGAGGTTGAGGGTGTTTTTGAGCTGCGGCGGTTTACGTTCGATTCACGTCTGCGGAGTGTGCGTGATTTTCGCGAGATGTCGTTTGACGGCCAGGCGTCAGCCATAGGCGCGATGCTGTGCGATGTTTCGAAGCGGTTGAGCGGGCGGCCGGTCGCGGGAATACTCCTGTTTACGGATGGGATTTCAACTGACAATGCCGGGGAGTTGATAGGGCGGGCGAGTTTGCCGCCGGTGTACCCGGTGACGATCGGGCGGGCAGGGGGGCTCCGCGACCTTGCGATAAAGAGTGCTCAAGCCAGTCAAACTGCATTTGAAGACGCGCCTGTCACGTTGCGTGTAGAGGTGACAGCGTGCGGCTGGCGCGGCGAGGAAGTCGTGGCGCGGCTGTTGGACGATAGTGGCAGGCCTGTTATGGAGCTCGCCGAACGCGCCCGGAAGGACCCGGAAACGCTTGTGTTCAGTTTTCGATGGCGGCCGGAGAAGGCGGGATTGTCTTTCTATCATGTGCAGGTTGGTGGCCGGGCGCAGATTGATTCTGCGGGTTCGTTGGGGACCGCCGATGAAGCCACGCTTCTTAACAACGCGCGCACAGTGCCTGTCGAGAGGGGGCGCGGTCCGTACCGTGTGTTATACGTGGGTGGGCGCCCGAACTGGGAATACAAATTCCTCAAGCGCGCATTGGAGGGGGATGATCAGATTCAGCTTGTTGGTCTTGTCCGAGTGGCAAAGCGCGAGCCGAAATTCGAGTTTATTGGCCGTGCGGGTGAAACCGGAAATCCACTTTTCCGAGGTTTTGGGGATCAGTCACGGGAAGAGACTGAGCGATATGATCAACCTGTATTGCTGCGGCTTGACACACGGGATGACGCCGAGCTCAGTTCGGGTTTTCCACGCACGCCGGACGACTTGTATGCATATGACGCGGTAATACTGGACGATATTGAATCGGGCTTTTTCGAAGCTGTTCAACATGGCTTGATTCGGTCTTTCGTGGCTGAGCGCGGCGGCGGTTTGCTGATGTTGGGTGGAATTGACTCATTTGCGGAGGGAGGATGGGGGAAGACGGCCGTCAACGCGGTTTTACCGGTCTATCTTGATCGGGTGGAGACTTCAAAGGGGATTGGCCCGTACAGGCTTGGGCTTACGCGGGAGGGGTTTTTGGAACCGTGGGCGAGGCTCCGGGACAACGAAAGGGATGAGGAAGCGCGCAGGACTGAGATTCCGGCGTTTGATGTGCTGAATCTCGTGGGTGAACCAAAGCCAGGGGCGACTCTTATAGCGAGGGCTGTTGACGCGACCGGACATGAGCACCCCGCAATTGCAGTTCAGAGATTCGGTCGGGGCCGCGCTGCGGCGGTGATGATTGGAGACGTTTGGCGGTGGGGGATGCGAAACGCTGAGGCTCGTCAGGACATGGAAAAATCATGGCGTCAGCTTGTGCGCTGGCTCACGTCAGACGTGCCACGCAAAGTTGAACTTGCAGTTGAGCAGCAATCAGGTGTCGCACCCGGCACGGTTCGAATTGAGGCGCGGGTGCGCGACGGGCGATTTGAGCCTGTCGATGACGCGTCAGTGACAGTTGAAATCCGACCTGTTTCGACGCATGCGGTTTTGCGGACGAATGAAGCTGCCGAGGTCGGGCCAATTCGTGTTCGTGCAGAGGCATCGGATCGCGAAGCGGGCCTTTACACTGCCAGTTTTGCTGTGCGCGACAGCGGCGCTTACCACGGGACCGCGTATGTTACAAACTTCGCGGGCGCTGAAATCGGCCGCGCCGAAACCGGCTGGAGCATTGACCTTGCCGCAGACGAACTCAGGTCACTTGAACCTGATACAAGGTTATTGGCTGCGATTGCGAGGCAGACCGGGGGAGAAGTGGTCGCGCCTGAGCAGCTTGGGGCGTTGGCGAAACGGCTGCCCACCATGCGCGCGCCGGTAATGGAATCGGTGACAAAGTCGGCGTGGCACACCCCGTGGCTGTTCTTGTTTGCGCTGGGGTGTTTCGTGGTTGAGTGGTGGTTGCGGCGAACACGTGGGTTGCCATGATGGGATGCGGACTGAGTTATGCGGTTAAGTTGCCTCAGAAGCTGGGTGGGGGGCTGTATCTGTTGTTCTTGCTGTGGTGGGCGTTGGGACTCGGGCGCGCCGATGAAACTCCGCTTTCGGGGGCTGATTTGCCGGTTGCGGTAGTTGTGGTTGGCGCGCCCGGTTCGCCTGAGTACGATACGAACTTTCTGCATCAGGCGTTGTTGTGGAGCAACCTGACACAGCGCGCAGGCGCCAAGCTGGTGCAGATCGGCGGAGACATTGTGGGTGAGCGATCCGATCTTGAACGATTGCGTCAAGCGCTGGCTGATCAGTCTCGTGACTCGCGGGCTGCGCTTTGGCTTGTGTTGATTGGTCATGGCACATTTGATGGTGCTGAGGCGCGATTCAATCTGCGCGGTCCTGATTTGACGGCTGGTGATTTGGCCGGGATGCTGAAGCCGTTCAATCGCCTGTTGGTGATCGTCAACACAGCGTCGGCGAGCGCGCCTTTCATGGCGAAGCTGTCCGGGCCGAATCGCATTGTGATAACTGCAACTCGCAGCGGCAACGAGCAGAACTTTACGCGATTCGGCCTGTTTTTTGTCGAGTCGTTGTCAGATTCATCCGCTGACCTTGACTGTGATGGTGGGGTTTCGTTGCTCGAGGCATTCCTTGCGGGGTCTCGGCGAGTCGCCGAGTTTTACCGGACAGAAGGGCGATTGGCGACTGAGCACGCGCTGCTTGACGACAACGGGGACGGGCTGGGGACTCAGGCCGACTGGTTTCGGGGGATTCGGGCAGTGAAGAAGCCGGATGGAGGCCTTGAAGTTGATGGTGCTCGTGCGTACCATGTGCATTTTGTGCCGCCTCCTGAAGAGTCGGTTCTATCGGCTGAACTCATGGCAAGGCGTCAGGCGCTTGAACTTGAGGTCGCTCGTCTCAGAGATGCAAAGGCGACGATGGCTGAGTCGGAGTATTTTGACCGGCTTGAATCGTTGTTGCTCGAGCTGGCCAACATTCTGAAACAGGGGCGGTGATTGGCATTTCGGCACGGAGCGTGCTTCACGCTAGACCAAGCCTGTGACTGAGCAAACTGTATAGATTTTGCGCAGAGGGATCGAGATAGAGGCAGGGAAAAACTCGAGAAATGATTAGACGGGGTTTTGGTGAAATCAAAATGAGCCGGCAGTGGGCGTGGGTGGTGGCCGGGCTGATCCTGATTTCCGGGTGCAGCACGGCGCATTACCGGCGGTCAGCCGATCGCGAGGTTTACCGGATCATTCAACAGGTTGAGAACAGCTTGTTTGGTCGGACGAATAAATTCTCGATTGACACACGGTACTCCGGGCGGGACCCGGCGAGCATTGCGCCGGATGAAATCATTGGTGATCGCATGTCAACGAACCGCAGGATACTGAACCTCGAACAGGCTCTTGATCTGGCCATTCGGAACAGTCGGGAGTACCAGAGCCAGCGGGAGCAGCTTTACCTTACGGCGTTGACGCTCACAGGATCGCGGTATCAGTTTACGCCGCAGTTCTTCGCGCGGTCGCGCGGGTCGATAGACAGCAGTAAGACCGGGGACAACGGGCGCACTTGGAGCGGCTCGGTGAAGAACACGGTTGGCGTCAGCCAATTGCTCAAGACAGGGGGAAACATCGGGGCGTCGATTGTGAATGATTTGTTTCGGTACTACACTGGTGATCCGCGTCGTTCTGCTGTGAGCACGATTTCGGTGAACCTTGTTCAGCCGTTGCTGCAAGGATTTGGCAAGAACAGCGCTGCTGTTGAGAATCTGACGCAAGCTGAGCGGAACGTGGTTTATGCGGTGCGCTCGTACAGCCTGTATCAAACCCAGTTTGCGGTGAACATTGTGAGCGATTATTTCACACTGCTGGGGTTAAAGGACGCCGTGCGCAACAATTACACAAACTACCTTCGCCGGGTTGAAACCAGTCAATACCTTGCTGCGCGAGCTGTTGACCGCGTGCGACAAAGCGAAGTTGATGATGCGCGCACGGCGGAACTTGGCGCGCGGATCACCTATATCAACTCGCTGGCTTCGTACCTGACCTCCTTGGACGCTTTTAAGACCAGGCTCGGCCTGCCGCTGTCGGAAAAGTGGTACCTCGACGACATCGACCTGCGCGATCTCGAATCTGCGGGGCTGATGCCTGTCGATGTGGACAGCGAAGCTGCGTTTGGCCTGGCTGTGACAAACCACATGGAAATACTTAATGCCATTGACAGGTTTGAGGACAGCAAACGCAAGGTCCGGATATCGGCGAATGCGCTCAAGCCGAAACTGAACCTGCTTGCCGATGCAAGCCTGACTTCCGAGGGCGACACTGACTACACGAAGTTTGATCCTGACAAGGTCCGCACCGGATTTGGTTTTGAACTGGACCTGCCGCTGAGCCGACGCACCCAGCGGAACGACTATCGCGCGGCCCTTATTTCGTTCGAGTCACAATTGCGGTCACTTGTTTCGACCCTGGACGGCTACAAGGACAGGATAGACCGCGGTCTGCGCACGCTCGAACAACAGCGGCTCAACTATCTGAACAGGCAAATGGCCCTCGAGGTTGCCCGGCGTCGGGTCGAGATGAACCAACTATTGCTCGAAGCGGGTCGTGTCCAGATCCAGCAGGTGCGCGAGGCGCAAGACGCTTTGATTGCCGCGCAGAATGAGCTGACCACAAGCCTTGTGCGTTACCTTCAAACAAGGCTTCAACTTCTTCTCGATCTTGGAGTGCTGAAGGCCGACCAGGCGAAGTTCTGGTTGGGCGATCCGATTGCAATGATGCGTCCCGGCATACGACCGGGCAAATCGCCGCTTTACATGCCTGAAGACAAGCTTTTGCCACCAGACCATTACCTTGAACCGGAGCAATGAACTGGAAGAACGTTAAAGATAGACTCGCCGCAGGATTACGCGAACGGCCTGTCCTTGCGGTTGTGATTATCGCTGGTTTGATTGTTGCCGCGGGAATGTGGGTTTTCACTCCCAAGGCAAAGGAACCGGCGACTGCGTTTTACGAGGTCCGACGCGGTGATTTCACAGTCTCCGTCGTTGAAGGGGGCACTTTGACGGCCGTGAACGAGATCAGCATCAGGAACGAAGTCGAGGGCGTCGCGCGCATTATTTACATTGTTCCTGAGGGCACCTACGTCAAGAAAGGAGATCTGTTGGTGGAATTGGATTCCGCGCAGGCGGAGGACACTGTGAACCAGCAAAAGATCAATTACGAGAAGGCGCGGTTTGCTTTCAGCAACGCTGTTGCGCAGCTCGAAATCCAGCGAAGCACAACAAACAGCGATATAACGGCTGCAGCGCTGAAGCTCAAGTTTGCCGAGATAGACCTGCAGCGGTTTCTTCAGGGGCAGTTGATTGTGGACCAGGTTGAAGCCAGCAACAAACTGGTATCGGCTTTGGCGCAGCTTGCTGTCAGTGAAGAGACCTACACTTACAGCAGCAACCTCGCCGCCAAAGGCTATGAAACCAAGCAGCGTGTGGATGCAGATCGACTTTCGGTGATGAACGTCCGGAATTCGGCAATTGTCGCAAGCAACACAATCTGGATTCTCCAGAACTTCGATCACCCGAAGTCGCGCGAAAAGTACGAGTCCGACGCTCGCGAGGCGCGGCGCGAGCTCGATCGGATAATTCTGCAAAGCGAGCGCAGGATCGCTCAGTACGTTGCTGATTTGATGGCGGCATCGAACACGCTTGTCTTGAACGAGCGTCAACTCGAACGGGCCGAGCGGAATCTGAGTGCGACCAAGATTTACGCGCCGCAGGACGGTCTGGTTGTGTACCCGATGACGGACAGCCGTTTCAGCAGTGAGTCGTTGATCGAGGAGGGCGCCACTGTGCGGAACAGGCAGGAATTGATCAAACTGCCGGACACGTCGAAGATGAAAGTAACCGTGAGGGTGCATGAATCGCACGTTGGCATGGTTAAGCCGGGCCAGGTGGCGTTTGTCGTGCTGGACTCGATGCCGGACCAGCGGTTTCAGGGGTATGTTGACAAGGTTGCTTTGCTGCCTGACACGCAGGCGCGATGGGGGAATCCAAACCTGAAAGTGTACAAGACCGAGATTGTGCTTACGGATTTGCCGCCGGACGCTAAACCGGGTGTGTCGGCCAGAGCTGAAATCCTCATTACAAACATCGCCAACGCGCTGTCAGTCCCAATACAGGCTGTGACCACTCTCAAAGGCAAACAGGTGTGTTACGTGGCCGACGGCAGCAAAGTCACACCGGTGCCAGTCCAGGTCGGCATGTTCAATACCCGTTTCATCGAAATAACTTCAGGATTGAAGGAGGGCGACCGCGTTTTGCTGTCACCGCCGTTTGATACGCAGGAAAAGGACCTCGAAGGCGCAGTATTGGCGGCGGAAGAACGAAGCCGAATGCAACTGACCAACCGGGCACAACCGCCGGCCATGCCCGTGTCACCGCCAGCCATGCCCGTCTCGGCAACGAATGGACAGGGCAGAGTAGCAGGCGCTGCACCTGCCCAGCGCCCTGAAGTTGCGTCAAGCCAGGCGCCAAACGGTCAGCAGACTCCCGACAGCCGGAACCGCCCGCCAAGGTTCAACCGGGAAGAAATGCTGAAGGAGTTCGACAAGAACGGCGACGGTGAACTGGACGAGAGCGAACGCGAAGCGATGCGCACTGCTTTGGCTGCCAGATTTGGTGCCATGGGCGGTCCTGGCGGCCCTGGGTTCAACAGGGAAGAAATGATGAAACGATTTGACACCAACGGAGATGGGGAGCTTGACGAGACAGAACGAGCTGCGATGCGCGAGGCGATGCGCGCACAAGGCGGCGGACCGAGAGGACGCCAAGACAGGGTACCCGGCGGTGTGGATGGCCAGCAGAGAGACATTCAACAGAGGGATTCCTCTGGCAGAGGCGCGGGCAGCGAAGGCCCAACCAGAAACCGGTCGAGGGACCGGAGTCTTCCGCAAGGTGAGTGATTCCAATGTCTGACCGCGTCAGAATGACTATGCACTCGGACGAGATTATTCGCCTTGAAGGGGTGCACAAAACCTATTCACTTGGCGACGAGGTGACGGTTCATGCTTTGCGCGGTGTTGATCTCACAATAAGCGCCGGGGATTACGTTGCAATCATGGGGCCGTCGGGGTCGGGCAAATCAACACTGTTGAACCTGCTCGGGTGCCTTGATCGGCCGAGCGCTGGCAAGTATTTCCTCGGGGGCGAAGATGTGTCCAAGATGGACGACGACACGCTTTCGGAGGTTCGAGGGAGGCGGATTGGTTTTATTTTCCAGAGCTACAACTTGATAGCTCAGCTTACCGTCATTGAGAACATTCAGGTTCCGTTGCTTTATCAGGGGAAAGATCTGCGGCATTACCATGACAGGTGCATGCAGTTGGCTGAGCTGGTGGGGCTGGGTGACAGATTACATCACCGGCCCAACCAATTGTCCGGAGGACAACAGCAACGCGTCGCAATCGCAAGGTCATTGATCAATGATCCGCTAATGATTCTTGCGGACGAACCGACGGGGAACCTCGACTCGAAGACGGGCCAGGAAGTGCTCGAACTCATCGACAGGCTCAACAAGGACGGGAAGACCATTGTTCTTGTCACGCACGACGACCGTGTTGCTTCCCGTGCGGACCGTGTGATTCACATGAAAGACGGGGTTATCGACCGCCAAGTGGCGCTCAAAGACCGAACGAACAGTACAACCAGCTAGGTATTGCGCGGTATGTTCACGTTCCAGTTTGTCAGCACTGTGCGGCTCGGCATCAAGAGCCTGATGCTGCACAAGCTGCGTTCGTTTCTGACGATGCTTGGCATCATTTTTGGTGTCTGTTCGGTGATAGCGATGCTTGCAATTGGCGAGGGCGCCTCACACGCTGCTCAGGAGGAAATCAAGAAGCTCGGGAGCAACAACATACTCATCCGCAGCCTCAAACCTGCGGAAGAATCGCGCGAGGCTGCAGCAGGCGCACGGCGAATGGCGATCAAATACGGGCTCACCTACGAAGACGCTGCGAGATTGCATTCGACGATTCCCGGTGTGCGGCAGGTTGTGCCGATGCGAATCATCCGCGAGAACGTCCGGTTCAGCCGAAATGAAGTGCCCTGTCAGGTGATTGGGACGTTGCCTTCGTATCCGGAGGTTGTTGGTGTGGACATTGTCCGTGGGCGGTTTTTGTGCCAGTTGGATGAACTGCACCAGAACAATGTTTGCGTGATCACGGTCGGACTTGCCAGGCGCTTGTTTCCATATCAGGACCCACTCGAGCACGCTCTGAGGATAGATGCTTTCTATTATCAAGTGATTGGCATCATCCGCGAAAAGAACATGCCGGAACAACGCACACAGGCGGGCAGAATGGAAGGCGAGCCTCTGGACAACAACGTCTATATACCTCTCTCGACGTCTCGAACTCGCTTTGGCGAAGTGCTGATTCGGCAGGCCGCAGGCAGTTTCCAGGCTGAAGAGGTCCAGCTCCACCAGGTAACCATCCAGATGAAGGACCTCGCGGCGGTTGAGACTGCCGACTCCCAGATCAACACAATGTTGAGGCGGTTTCACGAACAGAAAGACTACGAGGTCATTGTGCCGCTCGCTCTTCTGCGAGCTGCCGAAAGAACCAAACGCACGTTCAACATTGTGCTTGGCTCCATCGCCGCAATTTCCCTTTTGGTGGGCGGCATTGGAATAATGAACATAATGCTTGCGACCGTGACGGAGCGGACGCGCGAGATCGGAATCCGCCGTGCTTTGGGCGCGAAACGACGGGATATCACAACTCAATTCCTTGTCGAGACGGTGGTTCTTTCTGTTGGCGGTGGGCTTGTTGGTGTGCTGCTTGGGATTGTTACCCCGTACATCGTTTCGCATTTCAGCGAGCTAAAGACCATTGTCACGGTGTGGTCGGTCATGATCGCGTTCTGCATTTCCGGTGCGGTCGGGATAATATTCGGGCTTTATCCTGCGACGGCTGCTGCCAAGCTCGATCCAATCGAGGCTCTTAGGCACGAATAATTGGCAGAACGACGCGCGGCAGAAAAATGAGGTGCGGACAGATATGGGGCGTCGTTGGGAAAGATGCCTTGTTTGGTGGTTGATTGGACAACCTGGTAGTCTCACCGCCATGCATAAAGCGGTCGTCTTGGTCGGTCATCGAAGCGCCAACGGCCCGGCTTGTACCAGCGTGGGGTGAAGCCCCACGACAAAGGCAATCTCGACATCACTTTCTACAATCCAAGGGTTGAAAGCCCGCGCTAATTCGCAGTTTCGGAGTTTCGAAGGCCGGAGTTTCGGTTAGCACGGAATAGGTTCGAAACTGACTGGCGGTTGAGGTCGGATTCCCACGCTGCCAACTTGACGCAAGCATTCAGGATTCTGATTTGGGAATGCCTCGAGCGCGGAAGCCGCGCCGTCCTTTGTTCCGATTCACCCATGCCTTCAGTCAGGCGAGATTTCGGGGTTAACATCTGGCGGTTTGCCATCGCTGCGAGATTTGGTCAGGATGACTCCACAGTATGCTCACTTCGCGTTTGATGTTGGTTGCAATTATCGTTGGACTCGGCGGGGTCTGCAGGGCGCAAGCACAGCTCTCGGTCAGCGTCTATGCGACCGCAGGCGATGTTCAAAGCCACCTCGCATCAACTGAAGCCCGCACAAACACGTTGCCGATGCTGACGCGACTTGGTGTTTCGCGGGTGTTTTTGGAAGGCCGCCGCGGGGACGAATATGTTGACCCGGCAACCCTTGCGACAGTTCGCGATTGGCTCAAGTCCCACGGGATCGACTGTTCCGGTGGGATCGCAACTGTGCCGGGAAAGACTTTCGGCGTCCGACAAACGGGCGGACTGGACTGGCTTGACTGGGAATCCGAAAAGACTCGTGCCGACGTCAGTGGCTTTTTCAGAGAGAACGCAAGGGTGTTTGATGAACTCATAATTGATGATTTCTTTTGCACGGGCGATGTGTC
This sequence comes from Verrucomicrobiota bacterium, assembly GCA_012517065.1. Classification (GTDB taxonomy): domain Bacteria; phylum Verrucomicrobiota; class Verrucomicrobiia; order Limisphaerales; family J093; genus JAAYVR01. The sequence continues at coordinate 27,513 of JAAYVR010000009.1, forward strand.
AGCTCATGCCGACCGCGCTCGAGCCGGGCGGTCGTGGTCGGCGTACAGACGCGACCTGCTTGTTTCGTTGATTGGTCCGCTCGTCCATGAGCCCGCGCGCGAAACGCGACAAGAGGTAAGGTTGATAATGAAGTTTCCACAGTGGTACGACCGATTCCACGTGTTCGGATACGATCCTGCGCGAATGGCCGAAAAGTTCGACGAGGTTTGGGTTGGGACCGAGGTGCGTAACCCACGCACAAGACGCATGGGATTCGTCCAACCGACCCAGGGTTACGTCAACTTCATGTGGATAAGATCGATCGCAGGCGACAAGGTGCGTGGCGCATGGTTCGATCACATCGAGTGCAGCGCTTTCAATTTCATTGATCAGGCGTACATGAGCGTGCTAGCCGGCGCGCGCGAGCTGACATTGTTCAGGCTCGGAGACGTAATAGCACAGCATCCCGGCGACGCCCTGCTTGCCGAACGTTTGCCAGAGTTGATTGCCATCGCAAAATCCATCCAAAACGCCGAACCAGACGGCGTTTTTTTCTACAAACCACCCAACTCGGACGCAGATAACAATCTCTTTCTGGCAGATTACCTCGGGATGCTTGGCTTGCCGATCGTTCCCGTGGCTGCGTATCCGGACAACAGCCGCGTGGTGTTTCTGGCGGCGCATGCGGCGTCAGACCCGGACATTGAATCCCTTGTCAAACGCCATTTGCGCCGTGGTGCCACTGTCATTCTGACGCCATCGTTCTTGCGAAAATCGGGTCGCTGGGCACAGGAAATCTCTGGTGCAGTTGCGACAGGTCTAACCGGGCTTGGAAAATTCGGAGAGGACAACTCAGCAGATAACAGCGCTGCTGTGGAAATTGACGCGAGCCTCGCACCCACAACAGCCAGAATACTGTCTGAAGTGGATTGCAATGGCCGTATTGTGCCGCTGCTAACCCAAAGGCAAGTTGGCCCCGGGCAAGTGCTTGTGTTGAACATCCGCTCGTTCAGTGACACAGACTACCGCGGGACTGGCGAATACCTGCTCCCACCAACCGAACTCGGCTGGACAAGAGTTCCGCAACAGGTTCTTGATCCGCTGCGAGCGACACTGCTGCGGCCGCTGGGAATCCGGCTTGACGCGCCAGCAGGGGTAATCATGTGTGTTCGCGGCAAAGCAAGCTTCATTTACAACGCGAACGATGAAAAAGCGATGGTCCGCCTTGGCTCGAAACGTCTTGCCGCAGAGCCGCATCGTATCTCTGTCCTCGATTAGATTCGAGTTTGCTTTCTCGCCGTTCTGAGCCGGAAGTTACATCGGAATGAAACCTTGGGTGTCTTGGTCTTGTCAGGCGGTGAGATTTGCGGGTAGGTCGGAGTAGTGTCATGCAACGGAGCGGATTTGGGAATGAGCAACCGATGGTTTGATTGGTTTAAACCACGAAAAACGCGGAGCACGCGAAAGGGTTTTGCGGATGACGCGGCATGGGGACAGACGCGTTGTTCGCGCATTAAAAAAGCGGCAGCAAGCTGCCGCACTCCAAACGCTTCGCGCCTAGCACCGCCCACTGCATCCGCCGCAGCGTCTGAAAAACCATCGGGATCAGCGGCGCATGCCAACGGGGCCACATGGGGACAGACACGTAGTTGGCTCGGAGCGGCACAGGTTGTCCCTTGGCGCAGGCGTAAATGGCTGGCGTACCACAGTCAGGACCGGAAAGTTTTCAGTTTTCCGCGTAAACGCGGAACTCTAGCGGCGATGGGTTGTCCTGCGCAGTGGGCGATGCCACGCCCGCGGCTGTTCGAGTCCCGCCTCTAGGCGGCTTTGAAACGAGCATTCATCGAGCAGTATCACCTCTGAACGTTGTACGTTGAGCGTTGCAC
>JAAYVR010000083.1 GCA_012517065.1 Verrucomicrobiota bacterium
AGGTGGGAGACTGAGTTTTGGGGCTGCACTGATGTTGAAGATCAGGCACATAACAGACGGAGTGGCGTTGGGGAGCAGGGCGTTTGTTGAGGAGGTGTTCATGAGGCATCGGCCGCTGTTTGGTCCGAAGCGGAAGAGTGGTGCGAGGAAGATTCCTGGGATGTTGTTGGGAGATATATATGTGTTACGTGATCTGAAGGTGAGAGCGATCGAGTAAGGGCTTGGAGGAGTAAGTCGAAGAAAAGGAGGCAGGGGCGTTTTCAGAGATTGGAGTTGAGGGATGCCGAAGGCCTGGTGAAGGAGTTCGGCGATGGGGGAATGTTTTCGCGTGATGTTGCCGCTGGTATGGTTGGCCTGGTGATAAGGGTGAGATCGGCAGTGGGAGGGGTGTTCATGCCGGCTGAACAGGCGTTGTCGCGTCATATCTGAAGTTTCCGGGGACTGTTGTGAGGGGTTAGCGGGGGTTTTGGCGGTGGCTGAACAAATAGAGTGACAGACACGATACTTGGCGGCCGGCTTGGACTGGGCTGGGCGGGCATTGTGGCGTCATGAGTGGAGTTGCCGATGGCCGGGGAGTGCCGTTGGCGGGAGTTGGCGCGGGCGGAGCAAATAGAGTGACAGACACGATATTTGCCAGACTCGATTGCAGTGGCTTGATCCGGGTAAACGGATCGGGCGCAGGTTAAGGCTTCATTTGGGTAACGCACCGGAACGCAGCGAACATCGAAGTTGCTGATGTAGCGCGACAAGAACCCGGGTTTCACCGGGGCATGACAGCTTGGTGCGGGCGGCAGTGGTGATGAGGAGCTTTTAATGCCGGAATTTCTGCTTGAATCGATGCGGTCAGAAAAGGCAGTGTCCCGTCACTTATTTTGCCTAATCATGGCACTGAAACAACTTACCGAGGACCAGGTTCGCACTTGGACGCTGGAAGAGAAGGACAAGTGGTGGCTTGAGAATGTTTTCCGGGGCGATGTGCCGCAGCTCACGCTGCGCGCGGCGCTTACGGGCATGGCGCTTGGGGGTGTTCTTTCGCTCACCAACCTGTACGTGGGCGCCAAGACTGGCTGGACGCTCGGCGTTGGCATAACGTCGGTGATTCTCGCCTTTGCCACGTTCAAGTTGCTGTCGGCGCTCCGGTTGGGCAAGGACTTTACTCTGCTGGAAAACAACATAACCCAGTCGATCGCAACTGCGGCGGGTTACATGACTGCGCCGATGATATCAAGTCTGGCAGCGTACATGATGGTGACCAACCAGGTTATCCCTATGGGCCAGACCGTTGTGTGGATTATGGCAATTGCCCTTCTTGGCGTGCTTTTTGCCTTTCCGTTAAAGAAAAGGTTCATCAACGACGAGCAGCACCCGTTTCCGGAAGGTCGTGCTGCGGGGATAGTGATGGACGCACTCCACAGCGGCGACGCCGCAGCGGGTTTGCTCAAGGCAAGATTGCTGGTGATCACCGGCGTGATTTCGTCGGTGCTGAAGTTCATGCAGAGCGCACCGATAATGGCGAAACTGCACCTCAACTTCCTGACCGTGCCAGAGTTTCTGGACGGATGGGTTTACAAACTAACAACGTTGAAGATTCTCGGCACGGATTTGAGGCAACTGACAGTGCGTCCTGACACGGACTTCGTGATGATGGCCGCGGGCGGGCTCATGGGCATACGAACAGGCGTGTCGCTCATGATCGGCGCCGTATTGAACTACGCTGTCATTGTGCCGTTGATGATCGCCTCGGGTGAGATTCGGGGACGCGAGATCGATGGAGCGGTGCAATTTGGGTTCCGTGAAATCACCAAGTGGGCTCTCTGGGGCGGGGTAGCGATGATGACTACGGCGTCATTGTATTCATTCTTTGCCAAGCCGCGGATGCTGCTGAGCGCATTTCAGGGATTATGGCCACGGCGAGACGGCGCACGCAGTCGGGACATTCTGCATAAGATCGAACTGCCGATGTGGGTTTTTGTGGTGTTCATACCGGTGGTGGGAGCGATCACGGTGTTGCTAGCAAACGCGTTTTTCGGAGTTTCAATTTCGATGGGGATAATAGCGATCCCGTTGATTTTTGTCTTCACGGTGATTGGGGTGAATTCGACGGCGTTGACGTCGATAACTCCGACCGGTGCCTTGGGCAAACTCACGCAATTAACATACGGGATACTGGCCCCCGGCAATATCAAGACCAACCTAATGACTGCGGGTATCACCGCCGAAGTCGCAAGCAACGCATCGAATCTCTTGATGAACATCAAACCCGGCTACATGTTGGGTGCCAAGCCGCGCTTGCAGGCCATCGGGCATGTCTTGGGCGTGTTGGCCGGCGCGTTGGTTGCAACGCCGTTGTTCTATTATGTGTTCCTTTCCAAAGGACCAGCACAGTTGGTGTCGGATCAGTACCCGATGCCCGCCGCGACCATTTGGCGTGCGGTGGCTGAGCTTCTCATGCAGGGGCTGTCCAACCTGCCAATGTCCGCAAGGTGGGCGGTGTTGATCGGCGCAGTACTCGGCATTGCGCTGGAAGTTGTTCGGCATGCGACAAAAGGTCGGTTTTGGCTCTCGGGAGTCGGGATCGGGTTGGCGACAGTGATACCGTTCAACACCTGTTTTGCGATGTTTGTCGGTTCAGCCTTTTTCTGGATTGTTGAGCGGCTGTGGCCGGACAAGCAATCGCGCGCGAACCGCATTTTGGTGGAGAACCAGGAGCCGATATGTGCCGGAGTGATTGCGGGTGGGGCTTTGTGTGGGATCGCAGTGATTCTGATTGAGAACTTCCTGTTGAGCAAGTAACGCGGCCCGGCATGCTTTGAAAAACAAGGCGCGGCAGACAGCGTCCGTTCTTTCACCTTGTTTTAGCTTTCACCTGGCGTTTGCCGTATGTGGCTGAACCCCTTGAGTCTGGCTTTCTTGTGTCCGGTCCGGTCTGTTTGTCGGTTCCGGCGAACTGCCGTTTGAGTTCGCGGATTTGATCACGGATAAGGGCGGCCTTTTCAAATTCAAGATTGTTTGAGGCTTCGAGCATCTCGGCTTCGAGTTCGCGTATTGTCTCGGTGACATCGAAATCTGCGCCTACTTCGTGGAGCAGGCTGTCGGCTGCGGCGATGGTCTGACGCCGGGTTGAAAGGCTTTCCTCGACTGCGCGGCTTACGCTGCGCGGCGTTATGTTGTGCTTCTTGTTGTAGGCGATCTGCCGTTGTCGTCTGTACTCGGTCGTCGCCAGGAACGTTTTGATGCTGTCCGTCATGACATCCGCATAAAGGATGACCTCGCCATTGATGTGGCGTGCGGCGCGGCCGGCGGTTTGGATGAGGCTTGTCGCAGAGCGCAGAAATCCCTCTTTGTCGGCGTCGAGAATGGCTACAAGCGACACCTCGGGCAGGTCAAGTCCTTCACGCAGAAGGTTGATGCCAACCAGAACATCAAAGTCGCCCTTGCGCAGCGCGCGCAGAATCTCGACGCGTTCGATTGCGTCTATTTCGCTGTGGAGGTACCGGACATTTATGCCGATGCCCTGGAGGTAATCTGTCAGTTCTTCTGCTGTGCGTTTTGTCAGCGTGGTAACGAGAACGCGCTCGTGCCGCTCGGCTCGCCGACGGCATTCTTCAATGAGATCATCGATTTGCCCTTCGAGCGGTTTGATGGTCACGGCTGGATCAACCAGGCCAGTGGGACGGACGATTAATTCCACAACACCGGGCGGCGGGCTGGCTGCGGCATCGCGGGTGTCTTGTGAGAAGTCTTGGGACAGGACTTGCGCATGGTCGGCGTGGCCAAGGGCGTCTTGACGCGCCCATTCCAATTCTGTTTTACCCGGTGTGGCGCTGACGTAGATCGTCTGGCCCTGTAGGGACTGGAATTCCTGAAAACTGAGAGGCCGGTTGTCGAGTGCGCTGGGAAGACGAAATCCGTATTCGACCAGCACCTGTTTGCGGCTGATATCGCCGTTGTACATGCCGCCGATTTGGGGGATGGTTGCGTGGGATTCGTCGATTACCATCACGTAGTCTTTTGGAAGAAAATCCAGCAGCGTGCATGGTCTTGAACCGGGCGGGCGTCCCGACAAGTGTCGCGAGTAATTCTCGATGCCGGAGCAGTAGCCCATGCTTTCCAGCATCTCGATGTCATACTCGGTGCGCATCTTGATCCGCTGTGCTTCGATCAATTTGCCGCGGGCTTCAAACCACGCGATTCGCTCTTCGAGTTCCTGTCTGATGCTGGCGATTGCGCGTTTCACTTTCTCATACGGTGTAACGAATTGGGCGGCAGGGTGTATGATAAGCGCGTTTTCGGTTCCAAGTTTGTGGCCTGTCAGCGGGTCGAACCTTGTCAACCGGTCAATCTGGTCGCCAAAGAACTCGATCCGCACCGCCTCCTCGGAGTAGGCGGGAACGAGTTCGACAGTATCGCCACGGGCGCGGAAAGTGCCGCGTTCGAGAGAAACGTCATTGCGCAGATACTGCAGGTCCACTAATCGCCTCAAGAGTTGGTCCCGGCTCAGCTCCTGGCCGACCTGAAGTCCTATGACCATGGCTTCGTAGTCTTCGCGGCTGCCAATGCCATAGATGCACGAGACGCTTGCGACGACGACAACATCGCGCCTTGTGAACAGGGAACTCATTGTCGAGAGCCGCAAACGCTCGATTTCAGCGTTTCTGCTCGAATCCTTTTCGATGTAGGTGTCGGTTCTGGGAATATACGCTTCTGGTTGGTAATAATCGAAGTAGGAGACGAAGTATTCGACAGCGTTCTGAGGAAAAAAGTTCTTGAACTCGGCGTAAAGCTGGGCAGCGAGAGTCTTGTTATGGGAAATGACCAGAGCTGGTTTGCCAATTCTGGCTATGACATTGGCGATTGTGAAAGTTTTGCCGGACCCCGTGACGCCTTGGAGAACCTGGTGCTTTTTGCCGGACAGCAGACCGTCAGTGAGTTTCTCGATTGCTTCGGGTTGGTCGCCAGCCGGCGCATATGGCGCCACCAGTTCGAAAATGCTTTCCATTGTCAGACATCAATTCCGAACTGTTTCAATTTGTTGTAGAGCGTTTGGCGGGTAATACCGAGCTGCCGGGCTGCAGCGGCCTTGTTACCGCCTGTCTGGCGCAGAGCGCCGAGGATCGCGTTCTTCTCCATTGCAGCAAGTCCTGCCAGCGGCTGACCGTCAGTGCCCACTGCCTCATAGGGAATTGAGAGGTCTTTGATATCGATTAAATCGCCGGTACAAACGAGCACTGCGCGCTGGACCTCGTTTTCGAGTTGCCGGACGTTTCCCGGCCAATCGAATTTCTGAAGGCAATCCAGTGCTGCCGGTGTGAAGGCTCGGACACGCGAGTTTGCCTGAGAAGCAAACCGTTGGAGGAAACTGTTTGCAAGGGGCACAATATCCTCGCGCCGTTCGCGGAGTGGAGGAACGTGAAGTGTGATCGTGCTTATTCGGTAGTAGAGGTCCTGGCGCAGCTTCTGTTCGGCAAGGGCCTGCTCGATTTGTCTGTTGGTTGTGGCAATGATTCTGCAATCAACGGTCCAGTGTTCGGTGGCCCCCACAGGGCGAACTTCCTTGGTTTGAAGCACGCGGAGGAGTTTCGATTGCGTTTCAGCAGGCATCTCCGAGATTTCATCGAGCAGAATCGTGCCGCCGTGGGCCTGATGGAACAATCCCTGACGATCTGTGTGTGCTCCGGTGTATGCGCCTCGAACTGCGCCAAACAACTCGCTTTCAATCAGTTCACGCGGCAGGGCCGCGCAATTGACTTTCACGAATGGCCCGTCACGGCGTTCGCTCAATGAATGGATCATGTTGGCGATTACTTCTTTGCCGACACCGCTTTCACCGGTCAGGAACACCGGCGCGTCGCTTGGCGCCACTCTGGCGATAACCCGGAGAAGATTGCGCATCGAGGGACTGCGGAAGACCGGAGCAACACCGCCGCTGAGCGTCGAGACAGCCTGTTGCAATGCTTCGACTCTGGTGTTGAGTTGCTTGTGTTCGAAAGCGCGCTGTATGAGAAGCTCAAGGCTTTCAAGTTGAATGGGTTTGGTCGCGAAATGGAAAGCGCCGGCTTTTATTGATTCGACTGCTGCTTCGACCGTGCCGAAGCCTGTGAGCATTACAATCTCGACCTCTGCGCGGTTCTGTTTAAGCCTCTTGACAAGGTCCAGCCCATTAGCATCGGGCAGGCGCAGGTCAAGAACAACAACGTCCGGACAGCGCGCCTCGATCGAGTGCCACATGCCTGCCGCATTGGCTGCTGTTGCCACATCGTAGCCGGCATGCGAGAGCGCCCTTTCCATGACCGAGAGCACGCTCGGGTCATCATCCACCAATAGAACTTTTGGTTTCATCGCCCAAATGCATCGAGTTGTTTCAGCTTTTCATGTTGCTGTCTGCGGTCCCTTGGCACGTGCGCAAAACGCCCATTTCTCTTTCCCAGCTCCTGTTCGACAGGGCTGATTTGCAGCTCGGCTTTCTTTCCACTCCCGCACAGGCAAAAGTAATACAACTTCTAAGACAATACAAATGCCTATGTTCGGACATTTCGAGCCGGTGGTCAAGCACGCTTAACACGCTCGGCGCAGCCCGTCTGAAGCAGAACATCAACGTCTTGGGTGCAGCAAGCGGTCCCGCATTTCGTGCATTGGTGCAGAGCGTTGCGCCTCGGACGCAACGGATTGCCCGCCTTGTTTTCGGCTCGACTTGGCTGACGTCAGGCCTTGCAGGCCGCTCAGGTGCGGCGCTTTCAGGTCTCTGGTGCAACCTCGACAAATGGCGGGATCGGGCATTCAAGTGTGTCGGCAATCGCTCGCAACAGTTCAGCCTCTTGTTCGTGGATTATGCCGTCGGCGCCGATCACGTGGACGCACGCTTCCAAGAGGTTTTTCTTGATTATCGGCGCCGCGAGGGCGAGGCGGTTGAGAGCTTCATCGATAGCCGCAATTCCGCATTGTTCACGGGGCACCAGCGAGATCGGCGCGTCAACGCGCAGGTAAGGCGCTCCTGCCGCGAAAGCTTTTACCACGTCCGGTGGTTGCGTGCTACTGAGATGCGCCAAGGCCGAGAGTACGACTTCGCAGTCAGGCAACAATGCGCGGATGGCATAGTACTGGACAACAGGCGAGCGGGACTCTGCGAACGCTGATCCGAGGTGCCGCTTTACCACACGCTGCAGCGCGTATTCGAAGAGGTCGATCTTTTCGTCGCTCTCAACCAGCCATTGCAGAATTGACGCGAACCGGTCGTATTCGGTCTTGGTTAACTGACGGAGCGCTGGCAGAGCAAGATCGACCAGTGGCAATCGCGCTCGTGCGGCCGTTCGTCGCACATCGGGAAGAAGATCAACAACCTTTTGCCAAACCTGTTCTCCGGCCCGGTTTCGTATTTCCTGCAATTGTGCTCCCTCGAGATTGGGATCGTCCGATATCAGCATGGCGTATATCGCTGCTGCTGCGCCGATCGGTTCCTGTGCGGATTGTCTAACGTTATCTGGAAGTGATGCGCGCAATTCGTCGGCGTATTTCAAATGCAGCGGGGTGGGGCGCCCCACGCTCGGCAAAACACTCTGTGTCGAAACGGTTCGGGGCGCGGTTCCGACCACAACGGCTGAGATTCGTTCCGGCTTGTCCATGGCGAAAGGCCGGCGCGGTGTTGGACCCTGTTGGGCCTCCGATACCACTGGCGGGCTTGGTCCCAAAACCCGGCGGAACTTGCCGTCCCATGCCGGGTCAATCGCGCGAATGCGTTCGTCGAGCGGCGGGTGTGTGGCAAAGGCATTCAAAAACGAAGGTCTCAGGGCGTTGCCGAAGAACATGTGGCTCGCCTCGATTGCGTGCTCGCTTTGCAGGCGTGAGCCTTGTGCGAGGCCGCCGATCTTCTGTAGTGCGCCTGAGAGTCCCGACGGGTTCCGCGTGAACTGGACAGCCGATGCATCGGCCAAAAACTCGCGCTGTCGGCTCACAGCAGCTTGGATTAACCTCCCGAAAAACACTCCCACCCACCCAATCAGTATCAGCGCAAGACCGAGCAAGGGCATGGGATTCTTCCGGCCGCGGGTCCGCATCAGCACCCGTCCAACGATCGCGAGGCACATGATCCCGAAAATCAATCCGATCAACCGCAGGTTGAGGCGCATGTCGCCGTTCAGGATGTGACTGAACTCGTGTGCTATCACGCCCTGCAACTCGTCGCGTGTGAGGAGCTTCATGCACCCGCGTGTGACGCCAATGACAGCGTCGCTTTGCGTGTGCCCGGCAGCGAACGCGTTGATGCCGGCTTCATTGTCGAGCACATAAACCATCGGAACGGGCACACCTGAAGCCAGCGCCATTTCTTCAACCACGTTGAGCAGTTTGCGCTCGTCAAGGTCGAGTGTGTTGGGGCGGACCAGCCGGCCTCCGAGGGATTCGGCCAACGCCTTGCCTCCGGCTGCGAGCGATGAGAACCGGTATGCTGTGCCGGTGCCGATGACAGCTAGAGCGCCGAGTGCGGAATAGACAAAGAGCGTCGGATTCCACAGGTCCAATGCCTTATCGCGTTCCAGTTGAACCGGGTAGTCGGTGTCCGGGGCAGACAAAACCTGGAAAACTAGCAAACACGCGAAATAGACCGCCACTATTATGCAAACGACGGCCATGGCGAAGTAGAAGATCAACCACTTGGTCTTCCGACGGGCTCTATCCTGTTGCTCGAAGAAATCCATGATGTGGGTATCGTTCGCTGCGCATCACGAAACCGGCGGCACGGCGCTTCGCTGGCGTCACCTGCAATTAGCTCGGAGTCAATGCCGCAACACTAACCCGGAAATCTCACCGGCCAACCCCTGAGATCCGCCCATCCCTTCGCTCCGGTGGGACGTCCGGGGCCCGCATATTTCGTAGCCTTGTGAAGATGCCTGTTCCGCTCAGCATTCAAGCTCTGAAACGTGCGGGCTAGAATGAAACCTTGGGGGCTTCGCGCTGCTCAGGTTTTTCAACCACAAACAGCTCGGCTGGGCCGAACCCGAACATTCCAGCCACAATATTGCTCGGGAACACCTCGCGTTGTGTGTTGTACACCATGACACTGTCATTGTACGCCTGGCGCGCAAATGCGACCTTGTTTTCCGTCGAGGTCAGCTCTTCCATGAGCTGGAGCATTGTTTGGTTGGCTTTGAGATCGGGATAGGCTTCGGCAAGGGCAAACAACCTGCCAAGCGTGCCCGTCAGGGTGCCTTCGGCTGCGATGAGCTGTTTCATTGCCTCCGGATTGGAAGGGTCTGCAGAAACGCGGGTGTTGGCAGATGCTGCCGCATTCCGCGCGTTTATGACAGCTTCCAATGTGCCGCGCTCGTGCTTCAGGTAGCCTTTGGCGGTTTCCACAAGGTTCGGGATCAGATCGTATCGGCGCTTGAGCTGAACATCGATCTGTGCCCATGCGTTTTTGAACCGGTTTCTGAGCGTGACGAGCCTGTTGTAAGTGCCGATGAAGAACAGCACGACAACAACGGCGATCGCGCCCAACAGCAACAACACCACGATCAACGCTGACATATTGTTTCCTTTTGGTTGGAGTTTGGGTCACTCCTACGCGAAACTGACTCGTGCGGCAATTACATTTTAAGGCAACATTTGTTACAGGGCACACGCGCGTCGTCGGTTTCGTGCAGAGCCTCGGCACGGTCGCAGGCAATAGCGTCGGCGCACCCGCAAACCAAGCGGGCCAATTGACATCGAACTGCCACTGGGCATTTTGGGTGCAATGAGAACTGTGCAGGAAGTTACGGTTGGCAAGATCAAAATCGGCGGTCAACAGCCGTTGGCGCTAATCGCCGGCCCTTGTGTTATCGAGAGCGAACGACACTCGCTGATGCTCGCGGAACGCTTATGCGAGATAGCGGCACATCTGGATATGCCTTTCATTTTCAAGGCATCGTTCGACAAAGCCAACAGATCATCTGTCGAATCGTATCGTGGGCCCGGCATTGCAGAAGGGTTGCGGATTTTGGCGCTGGTAAAATCGAAGTTTGATGTGCCCGTGCTAACCGATGTGCACGAGGTGTGGCAGGTCGAGCCGGTTGCGCAAGTTGTGGACGTGCTGCAAATCCCGGCTTTTCTGTGTCGGCAGACAGACCTGTTGCTTGCGGCTGGCAGGTCCGGTCGTCCGGTGAACTTGAAAAAGGGCCAGTTCCTTTCCCCATGGGAGATGAGCCGTGTTGTGGGTAAGGTTGAATCCACGGGAAACCGGAAGATCATCGGTACCGAGCGCGGGACGTGCTTTGGCTATCAGAACCTGGTTGTGGACATGCGAAGCTTTCCGGTTCTGCGGAGGACAGGTTACCCCGTGGTTTTTGACATTACACATTCGCTTCAATTACCCGGAGCTGGAGACAAGGCAAGCGGCGGCATGCCAGAGTTCATCGAACCCTTGGCGCGTGCCGGCGTTGCGGCTGGCGTGGACGGCGTGTTCATTGAGGTGCACGATAACCCGCCAATGGCATTAAGCGACGCAGCGACTTCATTGCCTTTGGAACGCCTCGAGGATTTGCTGAGTGAACTGAAAGCGATCCACTCCCTGTTACGCAACCGCCAGAAATAGCAAGCGTCTCACCCGGAAATCTGACCGAAATGACGCTTTGGGTGTCTTGAGCCGGGCAAGCGATGCGATTTCCGGGCCAGGAAGAAGGAGTACCGCTGGGAATGCAAATCGGAACTGCTCAACTCACTTGGCCAATCCCATGACCGCGGCGGGAGCCACTCGCAATATTCACCCATAAGTACTTGACGTGGTGCAATATAGAGTGTGGCATTCTCAAGCACCCCGCCCCGAGGTAGGGTAGTAGCCGTATGAAATCACTTCAGTTGGGGATGACAATCTGGTTTTGTTTGGGCTGCTTGTCCGCTCAGACGGCGACAATCGAACTGAACCTGCTTCCATTGACCAACGGTTTTTCGATGGCATGGGGAGCAAATATTGGCCCCATTGCCAGCGGGGAACCGACTAACCCACCCGTTACTTCAGGCTACAGAAATATTGGCGTGCGGCTTATCCGCACCCACGATTATTACGGTCCTCTGGATATGCGCGCAATGTACCCGAATCAAGACGCCGACCCGGCAGTGCCCACATCGTACGACTTCACTGCCAGCGACAAGGTGTGGTTGGCGATAGTTACCAATGGTTTTTACCCGTATTTTCGGCTTGGCAACTCCTATACCAACTCCGGTCCATACGCGCCGTCAAATGAGGCCAACTGGGCCGAAGCCGGAGTACATGTGATCCGGCGCTACAGCGATCCGACGCTTTGGGGCACAAATGCACTACGTTACGTGGAAATATGGAATGAGCCTGACAACGCAACCTTTTGGGAGCAAGGGCCGGATGCCCGCATGAAGTTCTTTGCGTTTTTTGCCACCGTGGCGCTCAGATTGCGCGCAGAGTTTCCTGATTTGAAGATAGGCGGACCGGGCGTGACGCACGCCTCGTTTCTCAAACCCGGCGTCACAAACTACATTCCGGAGTTTCTTTCCTACCTGCGCAGCAGGAACCTGCCGCTGGATTTCCTTTCGTGGCACCTTTACAGCAACGACCCGTTCGACTATGTACGCGGGGCACGTTTCTATCGTTCCTGCTTGGATTCAGCGGGCTACACAAACACTGAGCAGCACGTCACGGAATACAACACCGACAACCGGACTGACGACGGCGTCGGCATACGCGCCTGGTTGCCGGGAGCAGCAATCAACACTGCTGCATGGATGGCAATGCAACAGGAGAATATCGCGCTCGCAACCGTTTACCGGGGACCGGACCCGAGCATCGACGCACCGTTTTTCTATGGCATCTTTTACGCCGACGGCCAGCCCAAGGCAACAGCCTTGGCTGCGAAGCTATGCAACGCCTTGGCGCGCTGTTCCAACAGGCTCGATGTGGTCAGCAACGACACAAACCTGTGGGTCATGGCAGGTCGGACCGGCAACAGCGTCACAATGCTGCTCAGCAATCCGACGACAAACACGATCACCTGGACTTTGGCGCTCTCCGATGGCCGTGAGCAGAAGAACCGAACACTCATCGAGATAGTTCCAGCATCAACCAATGCACACAGAAGGGACGTCATCTACTGGTCGTTCACAACAAACACCATGGACGGCCCCTCACAAACAATCGGACCATGGGGCGTGCAGATGGTAACGTTCGATGTATTGTCGGACTACGACCACTGGGCTCAAACGGTCCACGGGCTCTCGGGCGTCGACGCCGAGCCCGATGCGGACGCCGACAGCGACGGCCAGTCCAACTGGAACGAGTTCGTGTCAGGGACGGACCCGACAGACGCAGCGTCCCGTTTTCGAATCGAGGTATTGCACGTGGTGTCTGGGAACCTGGTCATGGAGTGGACCGCAGTTCCGGGAAGAACGTACCGGGTACAAACCACATCCAGCTTTGGCACTACGGACACATGGGTGGATATCTCCCCAGACTTGAGTAACGGCTTTTTTGTTCACAGCAACATCACATCGCAGACACAGTTTTATCGTTTGCTAGTCTTGCAGCCGTGAGAGACGGTTGCTGGCCGTTGAGCGGTCGGGGGACTGAACGGTGGGAGAAGCGGCGCGGGCACGGTTGTGTTCCGCGTGTTGGCCGGTGATCGCGAGTTATTTCGCTCAGCGGTCATGCGGAGCAAAGAAGACCCCGAGAGCATTGATCTCGAGGTTGGTGGAGCCAAAGAATTGGACCTTTACGTGGACGATGGCGGGGATGGTTCAGCCTGCGACCTTGCAGATTGGGCCGAAGCCAAGATCACCTTGAAAGACGGGACCACCCTTTGGCTGGATACGCTGGTTCAACTCCCCGGCACGCGGCGTCTGACGTCGCGGTATCCATTCTCGTTTGTTTACGATGGCCGGCATAGCAACGAGTTCCTGAGCAAATGGACCCAAAAGGAGCAAACGGAGAAACTCGATGCCAACCGGACCCAAATCCTCCGCACGTGGCATGACCCTGAAACGGGCCTTATCGTTGAATGGAGGATCGTGCGCTTTGCGGATTTTCCGGCCGCAGAGTGGGTGCTGCGTTTCCGTAACAAGGGCACGAAAGACACGATCCGCCGTGCTAATCACCCCTATCGCAATATTGACAAAGCTGGTGGACAAGCAAGGAATATTGAATAGCCCGGCGGCAGGAAGCCGTTGGAACAGATAAAGATCAGGAATATAGGAATGAACTCTTGTTGATAGAACGCTATGTTTGTCATTTGCATTCGAGGACTCCGGCAATTTCATGGGTAAGCACGGAAGAATCGGCGGGAGAATTGGCAGGTACTGGTGGCCGTGCGATGCTGCGATCAGGAGGGCTGGCAACAAGAGTCGGTGTGCACAGGTTCAGGTTTTCAACCGCGAAAGAACGCGAAAGACGCGAAAGGGAAGGTAATAGGGCGGGTTTTCAGCCCTCGGATGGGGGAGGGTGATGTGGGTGCCATTCGTGGGGCTACGCCCCACGCTGGTATGAGACCGCGCCGTTGGCCCTTTGGTAGCTGGTCGGGCCACCGGTCTGGAATGAGTCCGAAGTCGGCGTGCAATGTTCAATCCCACAGCAAGACAAATAGTTCTGGACCGCAGCTTGCCAGAGCACCACCTTTGGGCAGAGAACTGACGCGAGATGAGTGGATCTGGATCGTCGATTGAAACAGCGAGGCGGGTGCTGGCGGTAGAGTCGCGCGCCATTGTGGCGATTGCAGAACGCCTGAATGAGAAGTTCGATCAGGCTGTTGACTTGCTGTATTCGTGCAAGGGCCGCGTGGTTGTAGCGGGGATGGGAAAATCGGGATTGATCGGCCGCAAGATTGCCGGAACGTTGGCCAGCACCGGCACGCCGGCGATTTTTTTGCATCCGGCCGATGCTTTGCATGGCGATTTGGGCATGGTGCAGAGGGACGACGTCGCGCTGGTGATTTCGTATGGTGGTGACAGTGAAGAGGTCTTGCGATTGGCCGAGGCTTTCAAGCGACTGGGCATCAGAATAGCCAGCTTGACTGGCAACGTTAACTCTCCGCTCGCACAGGCAAGCGATGTTGTCTTGGACGTGGGCGTGGCTGAGGAAGCGTGCCCATTGAATCTTGCGCCCACGGCCAGCACGACGGCGACCCTGGCCATGGGCGACGCCATTGCAATTGCCCTGCTGGAGCGGCGCGGGTTCGGCCGGGACGACTTTGCGAACTTGCATCCGGGAGGTCGTCTTGGGCGAAAGCTGCAGAGAGCCGAGAGCGTAATGCACAAGGGCGCCGACACGCCAATTGTCCATGCCAACACGTCGATGCCTGACGTCATCTACGAAATGTCACGCAAAGGCCTTGGTATGACCACGGTCGTCGATGATGGGGGGCGTTTGTTGGGAGTGATTACCGACGGCGACCTGCGGCGCCTCATGCAGAGATGTGGGGAGTCGGCCCTCAGATTGTCGGCAGGCGAATGCATGACCAAGAATCCCGTTGTCATCAACCCAAAAGAACTTGCCAGCGCTGCTCTCCAACTCATGGAAGGAAGAAAAATCACGTCGGTTGTCGTAGTGGACAACGAGAAGCGCGTGCTCGGGGTTGTCCACTTGCACGATCTCTGGGCACTCCAATTGTTCTGATGCGCTCGATTAAGCATAATGACACCTCCGCCAACAGCGCGTTAAGAAGGCGTGCAAGGAAGATTCGCATCGTCTTGATGGACGTTGACGGGGTTTTGACAGACGGAAAGATAGTTGTATGCGCTGAAGACGGCGGCGGGATGGCCGACATCAAGCTGTTTCACGCCCACGACGGAGTTGGACTGAAACTTGCGAAACAGATGGGGTTGGTCACGGGTGTTATCTCAGGGCGCCGTTCACCTGCAACCGCCAAGCGCGCCATCGAGCTTGGAATGGATTTTGTGTTGCAAGGGCAGGAGAACAAACTGTCGGCTTACGAGCAGGTGCTCAAACAGACAGGTGCAACTGATGAACAGGTCTGTTACATCGGCGACGATTTGCCGGATCTGCCGATTTTGAGGCGGGTTGGATTGGCGGTGTCGGTGCCGAATGCCGCTTTGGAAGTGAAGAAAAGCGCACACTACATCACAGACCGACTAGGCGGAGAAGCTGCCGTCCGCGAGGTGATAGAAATGATATTGAAAGCCAAAGGGCAATGGCGCGAAGCAGTTGGCACGTTCATGATCGGCGCCGAGTGAATTGCGCATGTTTTGGGACAGGACCGCCCGTGTCTGAAAAATGAATTCGAATCAAACATGGCTCCCGCTGGTCATCGGCAGCGTGTTGGCCGTGGTATTCTTGTATCTCGCTCTCCGCGCAAACCGGCGAAAACGTCTTGTGGACAATATCCCCACGTCGAAAACCACCGGGGTGTTTATTGGATTGGTTGAGCTCAAAGGGACAGCGGAAACTGACTTGCCATTGACGAGTTACCTCGCCGAGCAGCGTTGTGTGTACTACTCATGGAACGTGGAGGAGCATTGGTCGCGCACCGTCACCGAGACCTACACTGACAGTCAGGGGAAAACCCAGACACGAACTCGGCACGAGAGCGGATGGACAACCGTTGCGAATGGGGGAGAAATGACGCCGTTCTATCTCAAGGACGACCATGGCGTTGTGCTTGTCCGGCCCGAGGGTGCGAAAATCGAACCACAAACGATCTTCTCGAAAACTTGCTCGCCGGGCGATCCGCTATATTACGCCAAAGGCCCTGCGCACTCGGTTCCGAATTCGGATCATCGGCGACTTTTCACTGAACAAGCCATTCTGTTGCATGCGCCGCTGTACGTTCTCGGTCATGCCCGTGAACGGGCGGATATTGTCGCTCCGGAAATTGCCGCGGACAAAGATACAGAGTTGTTCCTCATCTCGACGCGCAGTGAATTGCAGGTGAGCAAGAGGATGCGATGGGCATCGCTCGGTTGGCATTCCCTTGGGATGATTGTGTCGGGCGGCGCATCGCTGTTTGTTTTCGGCCATGGCGATGGTGCCGAAATGGGTCCCGTTATCGGGGTTGGTTTGTATCTGTTGACCGCTACAGTGGGTTGGGTGTGGATGGCTTACAACAGCATGGTAGATTTGAAGAACCGTGTCAGTCAGGCGTGGTCGCAGGTGGATGTTCAATTGCAGCGTCGCCACGACCTGATACGCGCTTTGGTGGCGGTGGTGAAGGGATTGCGCGACTATGAACGAGAAACGCAGACGGAATTGGCTGCTCTTCGATCACAGCTCGAGGCTACGCCACCCGGCCAGCCCGGGCCAGACCCAAGCGCCGTCAGCAAGATTCTCGCCGCATTGGCCGAGAGATACCCGGAGCTGCAAGCAATGGAATCATTCCTCAGGCTCCAGAAAGAGTTGGCCGATACTGAGACGAGGATCGCGCTTGCCCGTGGGTATTTCAACGAGATCGCCACCCACTACAACAACCGGCTCGAAATTATCCCCGACAAGTATGTCTCGCGGTTGGCCGGGCTGAGGCCGCAGCCGCTGATGGCAGCAAACGATTTCGAGCGATTGCCTGTGGCCGTCCAGTTCGCAGCTTAACCGGCACCGTGGTGACAGCCTCGCTGGCAGCCAGAGAATCATCAGATACGGAGAAATTGACCGAAACTTGCAGCCTGAAAATCTTCGCGAATATCAAGGACGTTTCAATAAAGCCATAATACACTGAGCAGTGTGCGAAACGGGTGTGTGCACAAGGCCATGAAACACGCGGGGTCCCGGGGCTCTCACCGAAATGATGGTTTGTGTGTTTTTGCCTTGCGAAGAGGGGGGCGACCGGATAACCATTGGTGCAACACAGGGCGTTGCAGTTGCCGTGCATGAGCTGCGAAATGAGCCGTGAACGTTCTGTGATTGTGGCGCGCGCTTAGCTCAGTGGAAGAGCACTTCCTTCACACGGAAGGGGTCGCAGGTTCAAGTCCTGCAGCGCGCACCAGACCTTTCTCGCCCGCACTGCATGCGGCGCTGCGAGAGTAACTCCCAACCACATGAAACTCTTCCGCCTAAAGTCGGAACTCCATCTAACGGCCGCGGGCGGACGAAGCTATTCGGACGGCAGAACCGCGACCCGGTTGAACGTTGTGAGTTGAATGTTGTACGTTGAACGTGTTTACAAGCTGATCATTTCGGTTGTTTGTTCGCCAACGCACAACGTTCAACGTTCAACGTATAACGCTCAACGTACAGAGATGATACTGCTCGATGGGTGCTTATTTCAAAATCCCCCAAAGGCGGGGCTCTCATAGCCCTGGGCGTTGCATTGTTCAAGATTCGGTACAACCGATCGCTGTCAGAGTCCCGCGTTTGCGCGGAAAAATGAAAGCTCTCTTGTCCCGATTGTGGTCCGGCAGCGCTTTGCGTCGGTGGACCAATCGACGGCAAGCGTTCCACAGAGCGACTATGTGCCTCACCCCATGCGCGCTTTGATCACGCGAATCCTACAGCCTGGGCATTCACGAGAACCTCAAGTCCCACGAATGGCACCCACATCACCCTCCACCATCCAAGGGCTGAAAGCCCGCTCTATTGCATTTCCTTCCGCATCTTTCGCGTTATTACGCGGTTGAAACTTACCTGGGGCGTTGCCCAAGCCCGGGAATCGCACCGCCTAACTAGACCAAGACACCCAAAGCTTCATTCCGGTGCGATCACCGGGCCAGGCTGGTATGAATCGGGCCTTCGGCCCTTCTCAACCCGTGCGGACCGTAAGCGGTGATTACATTGAGACTCTTGTTGCTGTCCGATGATCCCGGTTTGCTGTCGCCCGTCTCCTGATTTCTGACTCGTGCGCCATGTCCCGTGTCCTTTGTCCGAGGTGTTTGGTCTGTGGTCTATGGTCTATGGTCTCCATCGCTCGCGCTCCTGCACGCGTTGGAGAAAGCAACGGCATCGGGAGCGCGGCCGTCCCCGGCCGCATCAGGCCGATGGCCGATCGTACGACCCGTTTCGATCATGCAAATCGGACGACCGAACATGCACCGGCTGGGGGCGGGCAAGAATGCCCGCGCTCCTGCACGCGTTGGAAAAGGTAATGGCGCCGGGAGCGCGGCGGTCCCCGGCCGCATTGGTCCGATGACCGATCGCACGACCCGTTTCGATCAGGTAAATCTGACGACCGAACATGCACCGGCTGGGGGCGGGCAAGAATGCCTGCGCTCCTGCACGCGTTGGAAAAGGCAATGGCGCCGGGAGCGCGGCCGTCCCCGGCCGCATCAGGCCGATGGCCGATCGTACGACCCGTTTCGATCATGCAAATCGGACGACCGAACATGCACCGGCTGGGGGCGGGCAAGAATGCCCGCGC
>JAAYVR010000084.1 GCA_012517065.1 Verrucomicrobiota bacterium
GTGGCTGTCGGCGGAGTGCCGGGACGGCGGAAGAGTGCGGCAGCTTGCTGGCGCTTTGGAAAACAGCGACAGTGGACTGGACGAGTGGAAAGCGGTGGCAAGCCACCGCACTCCATGCGCTGGCGCGCCCAATTCGGCAACAGTTGCAAAATCGAACTCCGGCCAGCCCGAAGCCCCTTTCCCGAGTGACGAATGCGCTCAACACCATTGCGACAACACGCGCACAGTGACATACACGCGCAGGCGTGATTTGAGCGGGACGGTTGATGGCGCTGGTGGGATTGGCGGATTGTTGGCGCGGAGTCACGGGTACAGCAGTGGGAGCTGGGCATATCACAACTTTTATCATGCCGACGGGAACGGGAATGTGACGGCGTTGGTGAACAACGGCAGTACGTTGCAGGCCAGCTACATTTACGATCCCTACGGGCGGTACTTCACGGGCGCTGGGACATTGCTGACCTCGAACGCGATGCGCTTTTCGAGCAAGCCGTGGGTGTCGTTCCTGAGTTCCTCCGCCTCAACCGGTCTGTACTACTACGGCTACAGGTTCTATGACCCGTATTTGCAGAGGTGGTTGAACAGAGATCGAATCGATGAATCGACACCTGTTAACATCTACTTCTTCGTCGCGAACGATCCTGTGCAAGCATTTGATCCATGGGGTTTGTATGAAGAACGCCAGAATCGAAGGGGTTCAACCGACATTATCGTGGAGAATTGCGAAATCGTCATTCTCTACGGGCACGGAAGCCTGCAGAACCCACACAGATTTGTTTTCAATGGCCCTTTTTCCTTCGGCCACTTCGTTGGGTGCGGCGACGAAGCCACGAACGAAAGAATCAGGCGTAAGGGCCGAGACATTCCTGGGGCTCCTTCTACGACCGAGGACTTGCACTCTGGACCAAGTGCGAGGTGGCATCCGGATTTGATGTTCGACAAGCACCTCGATGAAACGATTGCGGCCGCCAGAAAGCTCGCCAAGGATCTGTGCGACTCAGGGAAATGCAAAAGAGTGACAATTTACACTGTGGCTGCAGGTCCAGACAGTCCGATGAACCCAGTGGCTTCAAACCGCAACCTTCGCACAGAAACCAAAGAAGTGGTTGAATGTTGCAGTGGAAAGTAGGTGTTCATGCCGACCTTAAATCGAAAACAGGTTCTCCCGTTTGTCGTGGGTGTTGTCTTATGCACGTTCATGATAGTGTGCGCGGTATATTCGATCTCGGACGCTGAGTTCACACAGAGTCTCTGGGCCACAAGTGGGCGTGTGCCACCAGCAATCACAACGCTTTTCCAGGGGGTTTACAAATACGTGTGGATCACATCGCTCCTCACGTTCGTTTGGGGTGTTTTGCTTTTGGCTCCGAAAGAGTCCTCTCTTGCGGCCATGGGCTGGTTTGTTGCGGCTGCCACAGTTCAGTGCGTTTATTGGCTGATGTTCATGCTGCTTGCCATTTACCTTGCGAACCAAACGTTCAAAGTGTGACCTCATTTGCACGGTCACGCTTGAGAACAGCCTGCTCATTGAGGTAGGAAGCGGCAAGGATGGTGTCTCGAAAATGCCGACTGATATGGCACAAAGAGTATCATTTCCCAGTCACGGCCATGACAATCGCGCGCCAGGTGTGCAGACTGACACCTATTACACGCCCGAGTCGTATCGGTTCAAAGTGGAGTTTGTGTACGACGGTCAGGGCCGGTTGCGGATCAAGCGCAACCACATTTGCTCAGGCGGCGGGTGGTACGGCAGCGGCGGCGAGACCCGGTACCTATACGACGGCATGTTAATTGTGCAGGAGCGCGACAGCGGCAACACGCCGACGGTGACCTACACCCGCGGTCGAGACCTGAGCGGCAGTCTGGACGGTGCGGGTGGCATTGGCGGACTGCTAGCCCGGAGTCACGGATACAGCAGTGGGAGTTGGGCATATCACAACTTTTATCACGCTGACGGGAACGGGAACATCACAGCGCTGGTGAACAGCAGCGGCACATTGCAGGCCAGTTACATTTATGATCCGTACGGGCGGCATTTGGCAGGTGCGGGAGCGTTGTTGACGTCAAACGCGATGCGCTTTTCGAGCAAGCCGTGGGTTTCGTTCCTTAGTTCCTCCGCCACAACTGGTCTGTACTACTACGGCTACAGGTTTTATGACCCGTATTTGCAGAGGTGGTTGAACAGGGATCCTTTGCCTCGGGACGAAAGCGCTAACTTGTACTTTTACGTTGCGAACTCGCCGCTCTGGCTAGCGGACGCTCATGGCCTCTCTATCATCAAAGATCGAAGGAAAGACAGCGAGGAGGCA
>JAAYVR010000010.1 GCA_012517065.1 Verrucomicrobiota bacterium
AACGAGCATTCATCGAGCAGTAATGCCTCTGAACGTTGTACGTTGAGCGTTGTACGTTGAACGTTCTCAAACAGAAGACCGAACTGATCAAGCTATCGACACTTTCAACGTTCAACGTACAACGTTCAACTCGCAACGTTCAACTGGGCCGCGGGTCTGCCAACCGAGTGGCGTTACCCCTGCGGCCGTCAGAGTCCCGCCTTTAGGCGGTTTTGAAACGTGCATTCATCGAGCAGTAATACCTCTGAACGTTGCACGTTGAGCGTTGGACGTTCGACGTTCTCAAAACTTATGGGGCTGGGCCTTCGGCCCTCGAGTTATCGGCCCACGAACACCAACGGTCTGAAACACAGTGAGGGCCGTTCATGGCTGAAACAATCAACTACGCTGCCATGCACGATACGGTTGTCTTGGTCGGTCATCCAAGCGCCAACGGCGCTGTCCATACCAGCGTGGGGTGAAACCACCATGAGAAAGCTGTATTCAGCTGCAAATCAAGGATGCCCTTGTGAGGCAGGTGGCATGCGCTGAATGAATTCAGCGCGAGACGGCTTTCGGCAAGTGCCTATCAAACCAATCAGCCATCAGCCGTTCGTCGAACACCATGGTCAGCCAGCCATGTTTCTTGCCTTTTCGAACGACCAGTTCGACCTGTGCGCCGGCGCGCAGCGCTGCTGCACGAAACCGCTCCGATTGGTCCAATGGCGTAAGCGTGTCGGCACTGCCGTGAATGATCAGCACCGGGGGCATGTTCGATTTGACGTGGTATATGGGCGACATTTCGCGTCCGATAACGGACCATACTTCGCGGTTTGTGGATTGCGGGCCGAACGCCTTCACAAAGCTTTTCGGCGGTCCGCCGTCGTGCAGGTTCTCCGTCGAATCACCAAGGTTCAACAGGTCCGTTGCGGGAAAGAATATTGCCACTGCTTGCACTTCACTGCTCACGCGATCAATCGGATCTGGTGCGTCGGATTTCCCCGGGCCGCCGCGCGTCGCCAACATCAGACTCAGGTGCCCTCCCGCGCTCCCTCCGGTCACGCCGAGTCGATCCGGATCAATCCCATATTCACGAGCGTGGTATCTGATGAATCTCACCGCGCGATTAACGTCCTCGACGATTTCCATCACCGTGGCTTCAGGCTGTGACAAATGCGAAACCGCAAAGATCGTGTAACCGCGTCGCAGCAAAGGCGCCACCAACCATGTCGGGACCGGCCCTTTCTGTGACTTCCAACCGCCGCTTACCATGACAAGCACGCCAAGACCGTTCGGGCGGCGCGGACGAACGATCCCGAACGTGAGGTCTTGTCCATGCCGCTGGGTGTACACGATCCCGTCTTGCCTGGTGACTTTCGGGTTCAGGTACAGATAGAGACCACCCGCGACCAACCCCAAAAGGACAATGACACCGCCCACGATCAGTCCGAATAGCGCGAAGAACTTGCGAAGTCTCATCGGGCATATTCAAGTCCGGTCTGCGTGGAATTGGCAAGCTGCATGTTATGCCCCTCCCAAACCTTGTGCAGGACAGGGCGCACCATTCCTTCGCTTTGCGCCCCCGAATGTGCAAACTCGATCAGGTTTTCGCCAAAGCACAAAGCAGGGAACTGCCCGTTCTACCGCGGGCAAGGTTCCTTGAATGCTCTTCGCTTCTGACTACAGCTCCTCGGCCACTCGCCGATAATGGTAACCCATGATTGCCAGCTCCATGCCCTCGCGGAATTGACGCGGACGCTCGACGAGCGTCTTGAGGCAGAAACGCCAGAAAGCGCGCCGACCGCGATGCCAAACGCCGAGGAACCAGAACGACTTGAAGAAAGCCTTGATGTCGCTCCACGACGGCGGGCAAACCGGGCCGCGTGGTTGATGTTCACGCAAGAATGTCAGGATGCGGTCGTAATATGCTTTCGGCTCGTAAAGCCGGCGCATGAGCTCGCGGTAGCCGCGGATCAACTCATCTCTGTTCAGACGGGTTTTGAAATTCAGTGCGCTGGCGGTGTTGTTTCCCGTGCTGTTGGCAAGAAGCCGTCCTTCGCGCGCGAGCCGCTGGTAAAGACGGGTCTGCGGAAGCGCCTGCAGCAGTCCAACCATCGCAGTTACGACACCGGATTTCTGAATGAACTCGAACTGGCGTTTGAAAATATCCTGGGGGTCATTGTCAAACCCCACGATGAACCCTCCCATCACGTCGAGTCCGCTGCGCTGCAGCGTTCGCACAGCTTCTGCAAGGTCACGGCGCTGGTTTTGGTGTTTCCGACATTCGTTGAGCGACTCATCGACCGGCGTTTCGATCCCCACGAACACGCGTTTGAACCCTGCTTCGACCATCAAATGGCAAAGCTCCGGGTCATCGGCGAGGTTCACAGAAGTCTCAGTTACAAAGCTGAACGTGGCACGCGTTTCGCGGCGCCATTCGATGATCCTTTCAAGGAGCGCCTTGGTGTGTTTGCGATTGCCGATGAAATTGTCGTCCACGATGAACACCGTATGACGCCAGCCATGCTCTCTCAACGCATCCAGTTCAGCGATAAGCTGGTCGGGTGTTTTGGTGCGCGGGACGCGACCGTTCATTATGATAATGTCGCAGAATTCGCAATCGAACGGACACCCGCGCGAGAACTGAACAGCCATCGTGACGTAGTCTCGGACGTTTATCAGGTCCCAACGTGGCACCGGCGATTTTGTGATATCAGGGCGTTTGTCGCTCCGGTAAATCTTTTCCAGTTGCCCGGCCTCGAGGTCTGATATCAGGCGCGGCATGAGTTCTTCGGCCTCGCCGATCACGACATGTTCGACTTCGGGGAACGCCGTGTGGCTGGTGGTGAACAACGGGCCGCCACCAATGACCGGTTTATTCCATTTCTTGCATTGCTGGACGATTGAACGGACCGATTCTTGTTGTATGAGCATGGCGCTGATCATTATGTAATCAGCCCATTGCACATCTTCGTCGCGGAGTTTCCGAACATTTAGATCGACCAGCCGCAATTCCCACCGCCGCGGCAGCAGTGCTGCTATCGTCAACAAACCAAGGGGAGGAAGCGCAGCGCCCTTCGATACCAATCGCAAAACGTGTTTGAAGCTCCAGAACGTGTCCGGAGTCTTAGGGTAAACAAGCAGAATTTTCACAGACGTCTTAAAGGCCACATACTACACCCCGTTTGCCCGGCATGCAAATAATTCATTTCGCATCGGCGCGCAATCGCACGCCGCCGCATAACCGCAACGAGCTTGCCCACGTCGCACGCATGGCTGGTCTCAGGCGGAGCCTCGCCAACCCAGCGCTAACCAAGGTTTGCGCTTTCGCGCTCGAGCAGGAGCTTTTTCCACCTTGCACCCGCAGAGAAACCTCCCAAACCGCCGGTCGCGGGCAAGACACGATGACATGGGATGAGCAACGGGATCGGGTTTGCGCCGCAAGCTTGCCCGACCGCTCGGGAGGCTTTCGGGCGCCCGATGCGTGCGGCCAGTTGGGAATAAGTGCGGGTTTGCCCCGATGGAATCTCGGCAATCGCCGTCCAAACCTTGCGTTGGAAGGAGGTGCCATTGGACATGTCAAGTGGCGGCAGTGTGTCCGGGGTCTTTCCGGAGAGTATCGCCAGGATTGCGCGCCGGGTTGCGTTTGTCCAATCTTCGATCTCTCGAGGCGCGATGGCCTGCCGACGCGCGATCGACCGAGTCGTTGCACCGTGCCGTTGATTGGGGAACCGCAGCTCGCAAAGTCCGGCAGCCGTGAATTTGGCGACAAACTCACCAACCGGCGTGTCGATCTTGCAGGTCCATGCGCTCATCTGACTCGGAAGTAGAAATAGATCAATCCCCAGAGCATTAGGATGAAAAACGCGCACAGGGCGAGAAACCAGTTACGTGCGACGCGTTTTTCGTATCTGAGCGGTTTTAGTCCCTGGATGCTGCCGGCGGCCAGGTAGTTGACAAGTTTTGGGCTGGCCGGTTTGGGTTCGCCCTTGATCTTCTTCAGCCAGCGGCGCAGTCCTGCGAACGGATCATACTTGCGGAGGCCCAGTTCGTTGTAACGCGCGGGATCGTTGAGGTTCTCTTCGAGCTGTTGAACCTTTTCGTGATCGACATCCTCGAACCTTGGTTCGCGGGCGCTGTTGGGCTGGGCCGTCTGGACGGGCCGACGTGCTGCGGTGGTGGATCGGAGCTTTGGCTGCGACTGTTCTTCTGTGATTCTTTGCCGGAGCTGCTGTATTTGTGTTTCCAACTCGTGAATTCGAGCTTTGAGTGCTCGCTCGCGCAGCGCAATCGGATCAGGTTTTCTTTGGAACAGATTCATCGCCGGAGCACGACAGCCGAAAGGTCAAACGGTTGAAGCAGGGCCATTGGACCAGTTGTCACCTGTTGAGTTGAACAAAGATAAGAGCGGCAAAAGCCAGCAGCATCACCAAAGCCAGGGGCCACGTGAGTGCGAATCCGAGTTTGCACAACTCACCGAAAGTGTGTGCTCTCAGGAGGTCAGCGGGCGCTTTGGCCGCATCACTTTCAGTCTTTTGTTCCCGTGCCGCGGCGTCAACGCCATCGAGCAAGGGCCATTTGAGCCGGGCAGAATTCATTTCCATGCGCGCGTTTTCGACCGTGGTCAGAGCGCGTGTCAGCTCAGTGTTCCAATTCTCGAGTGTCCATGTTTCTTCCTTTATTGCCTCGACCTGCGTGAGTGCTTCTTTGAAAGCAGCCAGCGTTCGTGCCATGCCTTCGGCGCTCTTGCGGGCCTCGAACTCGGCCTTTTCCAGCAATCCTATGCCCCGGGTTAACTGGTCAATGACTTCGGCGCGACCGGATTCAAACTCGGCTCTGCGGCGCCGCGCTTCTTCGAGCGCAGAGCGTTCGCGTTCGAGTTCTTCTTGTGCGCGCTTCAGTTCTGCGATCCGGTGTTGCGCTTCACTTACCTTGGCGGCCAGTTCTTCCCTTGTCGGGGGGCGTGGCGCGGCAGCAAGCTGCGGATTGCCCGCTGGTTCGCGAGCGCCGTGAACTTCGCGGTCGATAAAATCAGCTTCATCAATTGGCAGTGCCATGACCGCACTGTAACACCCGGTCTCCGGCTGTAAAGATTTAGCCCGCATATGGCCTCATTTGATCTCGCCGCTGATATTCCAATGGTTTCTCACGCGCTGCCGCGGATGCAGTGGGCGTTGGCAGGCGCGAAGCGTTTGGAGTGCGGCAGCTTGCTGCCGCTTTGTCTTTATGCGCAAACAACGTGTCTGTCCCCATATCCCATATTCCCAACCAGCCCGATGACCGACCCTACGACCCGTTTCGATACCACACATCGGACCACCGAACATACACCGGCTGGGTGCGGCGAAGAATCGCCGCGCTCCTGCCGACGCGTTGGAGGAAACACCGGCGGTCGGGAGCGCGGCCGTCCTCGGCCGCATCAACCAGACAACCCGATCTCATACCAGTTTCGATCATCCCAATCCGGCGCCCGGACGCTGACCGGCTGGGGATGTGCAAACAAAGTGCCTGTCCCCATATCGGCGAATATGAAGGACCTCTCAAGATAATGATATAGCCTGAATACTGCGCGAGGCGGGTACCTTCAAAAGACCCAGTAATATGCGGGCTGCTTGGGCCCGGAAATCTCACCGGAATAGAGCTTTGGGCGTCCCGGGCCGGCGAGCCGACGAGATTTCCGGCTGCGCCCTTCACAGCTCGAACTTTGCCAATCGGCGTAGTCCCGACCTCAACGGGATCAACCCGACCGCACAAGAAAGTCCGAGAAACACCGCGCGTCCGCCCAGAACCCACGACAAATCGATCCGCCCGCCGCGTCCCCAGGGCGAAGATGCGGCAAGGATTGCGATCGAGATCACAATGTAGAGGAAGCTCGCAACCAGACAGAATGTTCCGCCAAAGCCGCTTACGATTCTGTTTGGATTATCTTCCTTCAGGTTGGGGTACAATGCCCCGAGCCCAATCGCAAGCGCATTCAACGTGAATGTCATCACGACCGCCGACAGTCCGAGGTCGGCAAGTTTTTCAATTTCGAGTTTAAGCATCCACCCGGACAGCAACATGAGCCCGACTGTTACGCAAAGCGATACCACCGTGGTCAACGCGAACTTTGTGATCATGACCTGCGGCAAACCAATCGGTGCCATGCCAACAATCCAAACCCGCTTTCCTTCAAGCGAGAACTGGGGGTACACAAACCGCGTCGTTACGGTAGCCAGATTGAGAGCGCAAGCGCACAAGTTAAGATACGACACAACATGGCTCCAGAACGGGCTTGTGAGTTGGGCGCCAAAGTGCCGAAGGTTCAAAATGTACACTGCGAGCAGACCAAAAAGCACAACCGTCTGGCCCCATTGCGTCGTATCCCGCCAGAACACGCGTATGTCTTTTACGATGAGAGCCCGCTTGTCCGGCCTCAGCCGTGGGATTACGCTGATCAGCCGGTCAACCGGCCCGTGTTGTCGTGCATCAACCGCGCGGCGTTTCCGCCATGTCTGGTACCACTCCCATCTTCCAAGGGCACTGCCACGGCTCTGAACAACAGAAGCTGCATTGTAGAATGCCGTGCCGGTCAGTGTAAGTGCCAGAGTACCGAAGAAAAGGGCGTTGCTTGCCATAACCAACGCATAAAAGGCCGCATCCTCGAGCGCGCCTTCAGCCCACTGTTGAACGCCAGTAGCAACCCAGTAGCTCGGCAGGAAAGGGAACAGAGCGAACCGCGTTTTGCCCAACAAACGATCCAGCACAATCAAAACACGCGTTTCGAGTTCTTCATCGGTGACACCGACCGGCTTGAGCCACACAGCGCCGACCACGATCAGCATTGCTGCTGTTGCCAGAAGACCGATCTGGAAGCTGCGTCTGTCCAAAAACCGAGCCAACAAAAGCGCACACCACGCACCCCCACATGCAGGTATCACTATCGCCAGCAATATCAGCAAAAGCGTCGCCGGGTAGAAATGCCACGGCACCTGCTGTGTCAGGCCATACGCCGCTACCATCGGCGCAACAAGAAACAAAAATGCCCACGACGCCAAAATTGCGCTCTCGACAAATTTCCATTGAAAGATCGTCTGGATTGGAACGGGCAACGGAAGCAGAAACAACGTCTCACGGTTCTTGAACAGACTGGTGTAGCTTACGATCATGTTGCTCAACAGCAACAGAACGAACAGGAAGGCAAACAGCAGGAACATCATCCGCTCGATCAACACATGGCCGAGGCCCGGGAATGACCCCGCGAATTTGAGCCCCTTATAGAAAAGAACAAACGCCAAAGCTGCGTATCCGGCCAAGAACATCGCAATGACAGTCGTCAGCAGCCACGATTGCTGCCGCACCGAAAGCAAACGCCGCCATGTCTGGAGAAGATTTACCTTCACCAATAGCCAAAGCATGCCGGCATTTGATGTCGAGGCGCAGTTCACGTGTAGATTCCCATCTTACAAACCAAACTTTTTACAAACCAAACTTTTGTCCAACGCCTTGCATGTCAACTGCGGATTCCTGGGCCGTCAGAGCAAGAAACGTTTGTTCAAGGGCGCCGTCAGTGCCGCTCTGCCGTCGAAGGTCATCCCTTGTGCCCACGGCTATCAAGCGGCCCTCGTGCATAATGCCAATTCGATCCGCCATTTCCTCAGCAACGCTCAATTGATGTGTCGAGATGAAAACTGTCGTCCCGGCCCGGGACCGTTCTTTCAAAATATCCTTCAGAACTCGCGCGTGCTGCGGGTCTATTCCCACCATCGGCTCGTCAAGAACGAACACCGACGGCTCATGCAGCAACGCCGAAACGATGGCGACTTTTTGTCTTGTTCCATGCGAAAGTGATTCAATGGGGTTGCCCAGGTACGGGTCGAGGCTGAAACGGGCGCACAAATCCCTGGCAACGCGCTCGATTCTTGCGCTGTCCATGAGAAAAAGCTGGCCTATGAACCTGAAAAATTCCCATGGCGTGAGTTTGTCGTACAAAAACGGAAAGTCCGGCACGTAGGCCAACTGGCGCCGAGCTTCCAATGGCTGCTGCACGACGTCATACCCGCTCACGCGCACTGAACCTGACGTTGGTTTCATCAGGCCGGCGATCATTTTGATCGTGGTTGTTTTGCCTGCTGCGTTTGGACCCAGCAGAGCAAAAAACTCTCCCCTTGGGACCGTCAAAGTCACATTGTTGACAGCCACAAGGGCGCCAAACTTTTTCACAAGGTTGATCAACTCGATCATCGTTCGATTCAGCGAAGGCTCGAAAGCTTCGAGAACGCGTCGTTTACGAGCACCACGTCGCCCGGCAATTCAAGACGCAAGATTTCACCAACGCGGCTCACGTGGACAACCGCATGGTACTTGTCAAAAAGGCGGGCCTGCAGCCTGTAAACGCGCACACGGGCGTTTCCGGCTTCCAACCAATCGTTTTGCGCCTCCCAGTTCAACCCCAGATCGAGCTTCGCAATCGACTTCAGGTCGCCCGAGGGCATTGCGGGCAGGCCGGAAAGCAAAAGGCCCCCAAACGGCAATCCCAAACCGCCCAGCAACTTGTCAGGCTTCGAGAGGTCGCTGAACGTGAACGTCCGTTCCCATGCGGATTCATCGTCGCGCCGTGCAACGGTGATGATCTGAGCAGCGGCGTCGGCTTTGACATCGATTGTGAGCGGGCGCGCGTACAGCCTCAGACTCATGTTGCGCCATGCCTTGTTGCTGCCAAATTCAGAATGCCACGTAAACCGCAGCCTCGGCTGGTTGGTGTTGATCAGAATGTTGCCTTCAAGGTCCAAGGTGTACCCAGTGATTCTTTCAACACGGCCCTCGATTGATTCGATGTCCGGATTCTGTTCGTTCTGGTTCTTGGGTTCGGTGATAGTTGCCCACCATCGGCAGTGACCAAGGCGCCGACCGCGATGGTACACCTCAAGTGAAGAGTCATCAGGCGCGGTCAGAATGCGGGTCCAAACAAGGTCCGGCGGCACGGGACTCCCGCTCTTGCCTCGCTGGCCGCTCATTTCCGCGCGCCACAGCAGAATGTTCATTGTCACCCAAAACAGGATGACTGCCGAGAAGTACAGGCGCCTTATCATCCGGTCCAAGACGTGGCGTTGTTCGCCAGCAGTTCAACCACCTTTTGTTGAATCGCCGGCGCTCGCATTAAGGTCTCGCCAACCAGAATAGCGTCCGCTCCGGCGCGCTTGACGCGTTCTACATCGGCGCGCGTCTTGATGCCGCTCTCCGAGACCAACAGAATGTCCTGATTTGCCGGGCTGGACCTGATTGCGCGGGCAAGGCGTTCGGTGACCGCAACGTCAACTTTGAATGTGCGAAGGTCACGATTGTTTATCCCAATGAGCCTTGCGCCGCAACCAAGGGCGCGTTCGAGATCGTATTCGTCGTGCACCTCGACAAGGACGGCCAATCCGGCCGAAACTGCAAGGCTGTGCAGCCGACCCAGCTCCGCATCCCCAAGAATCGCCGCTATCAAGAGAATCGCGTCCGCACCACACTGGATCGATTCGAGAATCTGTCGTTCGTCTATGATGAAATCTTTGCGGAGTAGTGGGAGCGGAACCGACCTTCTGACGTTTCTCAGGTCCTCGATCGACCCTTTGAAGAACCGCTGGTCTGTCAATACCGAGATGCATGCTGCACCCGCTGAATGATACTCTCTTGCGAGCGCCCGGGGATCAAAGTCGTCTCGAATAATGCCCGCCGACGGCGACGCGCGTTTCACTTCAGCAATGAGAGCAACCCCCTCCGACCTGAACCTCGCGATTGCACCGGTGAAGTCGCGGCAATCTCCCCGGCTTTTCATGGCCGATTGAAGGATGTCGGGACTGATATCGACAACCGGGAGGCGCGCCGCCTCGGTCCGTTTGTGTTGAACGATTTCGTCAAGGATGGTCACAGAAAAAACCCAGATGCACACGAGCCGGTTTGTTATTCCTCATCGGCTTCGTCTTTGATTCCGGGCTGGCGTTTGGTCGGGCACCCGGCTTTCAGCCAGCCATTGACAAACATGTCAAGGTTCCCATCAAGGACGGAATCCGTGTCCCCGGTTTGGATTCCAGTGCGAAGGTCCTTGACCATCCGATAGGGCTGCAGCACGTAACTCCGAATTTGATTGCCCCAT
Organism: Verrucomicrobiota bacterium; assembly: GCA_012517065.1. Classification (GTDB taxonomy): domain Bacteria; phylum Verrucomicrobiota; class Verrucomicrobiia; order Limisphaerales; family J093; genus JAAYVR01. Next base: position 10,097 of record JAAYVR010000010.1, read on the forward strand.
CCGATGCTCCCTTTTTCCCCGTAAAACCGTTCCATCTCGGTGCGTTGTTGGTCCTCGCGCAACGCGTACAGTTTTGCAAGGAGCAACTTCATTGCGGCAGCCCGGTTCTGATGTTGCGATCTCTGGCTCTGGCTGGCGGCTACGATCCCCGTCGGCAGGTGCGTGATTCGCACCGCGGTTTCCACCTTGTTGACGTTTTGCCCGCCCTTGCCACCCGAACGGTAGGTGTCGATTTTCAATTCGTTCGGCGGAACCACGATCTCGGTTCCCTCCTCGATTTCGGCGATCACGTCCACGCTCGCGAAGCTCGTGTGACGCCGCCTGTTCGCATCAAACGGCGATATCCGCACCAGTCGGTGAACGCCGCGTTCGGCCTTGCAAAACCCGTATGCGTTCTCACCGGTAATCATCAAGGTCGCACTCTTTATGCCGGCGACTTCACCGGGCACCATGTCGCTTATTTCAACCTGCCAATTGTGCGATTCGCACCACCGCTGATACATGCGCAACAGCATGTTTGCCCAATCACACGATTCTGTTCCGCCCGCGCCAGCGTTTATGCTCAGGATGCAGTTGCGCTTGTCATGAGGCCCATTGAGCAATGTCCGAAGCTCCAATGCGTCAACGTCCTGTGCGAATTTAAGAACGTCGCGTTCGAGTTCTTTTCCAAGCTCGATTTGGGCGGCTTCAGGCTCGGATTCCCCCAGCTCGATCATGACCCGGAAATCGTCAAGCCGTTTCTCAGCCTCGAGCAGCGGTTCGAGCCTGCGCCGGATTCCGCCAGCCTCGTCAATCAGAGCCTGAGCTTGCTCGCGGCTGTCCCAGAAATTCGGCCGGGACATTTCCTCCTCGATTTTTGCCAGCCGTTGTTGTTGAGCTGGGACGTCAAAGAAACCTCCGCAACGCGGACAGCCTGCGCCCGATTTCAGCCACTCTAAGTTTGATGTCGTCCATCATAGGCACGATATGCTATACCAAACAGCCCGGTCGTGCCAGCTTTTTGAGTCCGATCGCCCCTTCCGGCCAAACCTGCCGGCAAATGAATTGATTCAGTGCATGCCGCTTGCCGCCCACGCGAATCCAACAAGGACGCCAATAGAGTGCCAGGCACGTTGTTTGTGGATCTCCAGCCGGTGAACGTTCGGGCGCCGGATTGGGATGATCGAAACTGGTGTGAGATCGGGGCGTCGGATTGATGCGGCCGAGGACGGCCCCGCTCCCGCCCGCCGGTGGTTCATCCAACGCGGTGGTTGGAGCGCGGGCATTCTTGCCCGCCCCCAGCCGGTGTATGTTCGGGCGGCGGGTTTGCGTGATTGAAACTGGTGCAGAATCGGTTGTCGGGTTGATGCGGCCGGAATATGGGGACAGACACGTAGTTGCCTCTGGGCTCCGTAGGCCGCCCCTTGGGGCAGGCGCAAAGCGCTGGCGTACGACAATCAGGGTCAGAAAGCTTTCAGTTTTCCGCATAAACGCGGGACTCTAACGGCGGTGGGTTGCTCTGCACCTCCGGCGATGCTGCGCCCACGGCCGTTAGAGTCCCGCCTTTAGGCGGAACAGTCATGTACCTGATCATGAAGTACTGTTCAGTGAACTGCCTGTGTTCCGCGTAAACGCGGAACTCTAACGGCGATAGGTTGTTCCGTCCATCGGGCGAAGACACGCCCACGGCCGTTAGAGTCCCGCCCTGCATTTGGAAGTTTGCGTTTCCTCGACCGGTCGGTAACACTTGCGCCCGATGAGCAAGTCCTTCTACATCACAACAGCCATAGATTACGTGAATGGCCAGCCACACCTCGGCCACGCGTACGAGAAGGTAATCACCGACGTGATTGCCAGAGCGCATCGTGCCCTTGGCGAAGACACTTTTTATCTGACCGGTCTGGACGAGCATGGCCAGAAAGTCCAGCAAGCCGCCGAGGCGGAAGGCAAATCGCCCCAAGCTTATTGTGATGAACTCGCAATCAGTTGGAAGGCGTTTGCAGAGTCCCTGGACCTCTCGAACAACGACTTCATTCGCACAACCGAAAGCCGACACAAGAGATTCGTCAGAGCGATTCTGTCCAAGCTCCATGCGGAGGGCCATTTCTATCGCGCCACCTACAAAGGATTCTATTCGCTAAAGGAAGAAACATTTCTGACTGAGAAGGACCGGCGGCCTGACGGCACATTTGACCCAGCCTGGGGCGAAGTGGTCGAGTTATCAGAGGACAATTATTACTTCAGATTGGGTGCGCACCAGAATTGGCTCATCAAGCATATCGAGGAGAATCCGGACTTCGTCCAGCCAGACTACCGCCGAAACGAGGTGCTGGGATTTCTGCGAAGCGAACCGTTGCAAGATTTGTGCATCACCCGGCCCACCAAGCGGTTGAATTGGGGGATTCCGCTCCCGTTCGACGAGGAATTCGTCACCTACGTCTGGTTCGATGCCCTGTCCAACTACGTGACTGTGCCGGCCTCGCTCGGCGACCCGGCAGTGCTGTCGGTTCTCGCACGCTGGGCAGGAGAACCCACCGCTGATTCGGCAACACAAACGCAGGCTTGTTGTCTTTGGCCTGCGGACATCCATGTAATCGGGAAAGACATCATTAAATTCCATGCGGTTTACTGGCCCATAATGTTAAAAGCTGCCGGGCTACCGTTACCCAAACAGGTGCTCGTTCACGGCTGGTGGCAAAAGGACGGCCAGAAAATGAGCAAGAGCACAGGCAACGTCGTCGATCCTGTGGCTGTGATCCGCGACTGGGGCGTCGATGCGTTCAGGTTCTACGTCGTGCGGGAACTGGACATTGGACCCGATGGCAACTGGACCGACGCCGGTTTTGTCGCGCGTTACCACGCCGAGCTCGCAAACGGTCTTGGGAATTTGGTCAACAGATCTCTCTCGATGCTTAAACGGTATCGGCAGGGCAAAGTACCGCCAGTTTCCAGCGAACTGGCACCCGAAACAGAAGCAATATCAAAGCGCGTGATCGACAACCTCCGCGCGCACAGGCTGCAAGCTGCTTTGATCGCCATTTGGGACCTCGTCGCACGAGCCAATCAGTATGTTGATCACACCGCACCATTCAAACTGGCCAAAGACCCCGCACAATCGCGGCGGCTCGATGAAGTGCTTTACAACCTTGCCGAAATCTGCCGCGTGCTGGCGGTTCTCCTCGGGCCGTTTCTGCCATCCACCGCCGCGAAAATGTTCCGGCAGCTCGGATTGAAGGAAAGCCCGGACAAGCTCGCAGCTTGCGCATGGGGCGGATTGGCCGAAGGACATCTCATCGGCCAACCCGAACCCCTGTTCCCGCGGCGCGACTGATATGCCTCCGGCAATGAGCATCATCACCAGCGCTGGGTAGTCCCCACCGGAGTGCCTTCGAAATCAAAACTGTGATCTTTTGAGTGAGGTCTCCAGCAAACCCATTGAACATCAAGCCTGGCATTTTATCCAACTCACTCCCAAAGGCCGCGCCGTTGTGATTGGCTTTCTGGCGGACAGAGAATCAGATACGGAGAAATTGACCAAACTCGCAGCCTGAAAATCTTCGCAAATATGCAGGACTTTTCTATATAATGATACAGGCTAATCCGGAAATCTCACTGTCTGACCGGCCAAAGACACCCAAGGCTTCATTCCAGCTAGGTTCCCGGGGATATTTCGAGCGTTGGATTTGGCGTGTCCTGGCTTGTGGGTTCGACCTTCACGTGAGTTGCGCCAACCCGTCTCAAAGCGCCTTCAACGGCTCCAAGGGCGAGCTCCGGGCGATTGCAGTCCCGACTCAAATGGCCGAGATAAACATGGCGCAACCGCTCTGAAACAATTTGTTGTATCACTTCGCCGGCAGCCTCGTTTGACAGGTGCCCGAGCCGGCTCAGGATGCGCTGTTTAACGCTCCAGGGCCGCCGAGTGTCCTCTTGAAGAAGTCTGACGTCATGATTTGTCTCGATCATGAGCACGTGCGCGGCTCTGATTCTTTCCACAACCAGGCGCGTGGGATGCCCAAGGTCAGTGACAAAGCCGATCGTGCCAGCCGGGGTGTGGACGAGGAAACCGACCGGGTCTTGGGCGTCGTGCGGTACGGAAAAGCTTTCGATCGTGATGTCGCCGATCGAGAATCCCGCACCGGTGGTGAACACCCGGCAGTCAAATCGGACGTCAGTCTGATAATCAATCGCGTCCTTGGTGTATCTGTTGCAATAGATCGGCACGGGAAGCTTGCGACACAAAACCGCCAGTCCCTGGGCATGATCGGAGTGCTCGTGCGTGAGAAGGATGCCGTTCAAAGTTTCCGGCGACCGGCCAATAGCAGCGAGCCGTTCCCTGATCTGACGCGCGCTGAACCCGGCGTCGATCAGGATGCGAGTTTGATCGGTTTCGATGTAACTGCAGTTCCCGCTCGATCCGCTACCGAGAATTGTGAACTTTACCGGCATCGCCGAAGGCTAGTTTGGCCGGGCATGGATGTCCAGAATACGCTGCCATCTTAGCTGGGCTCACAAGACAAGCAGCTCGGCGTAGCCGGAACCAACGGGCCTGACGAGCAGTGCCCCGACTCTTGCGCCCCTTGATGAGCGCTGTCAGCCACGCCGGTCTGCGAAATATCTGGTGCGGCTCGGTCACGAGGAAAAGCGCTCCGATCAAGCCCCCACTGGACCCGCCGCTGCTGGATTAACTCCCAACCACATGAAACTCTTCCGCCTTAAGGCGGGACCGTAACGGCCGTGGGCGCGGCTTCGCCCGAGGTGCAAAGCAACCCATCGCCATTAGCCCGACAACCGATCCTACGACCCGTTTCGATCATGCAAATCCTGCGCCCGAACGTTCACTGGATGGGGGCGGGCAAGAATGCCCGCGCTCCTGCCAGCGCGTTGGAAGAAACACCGGCAGTCGGGAGCGCGGCCGTCCTCGGCCGCATCAGCCCGACAACCGATCCTACGACCCGTTTCGATCATGCAAATCCTGCGCCCGAACGTTCACCGGCTGGGGGCGGGCAAGAATGCCCGCGCTCCTGCCAGCGCGTTGGAAGAAACACCGGCAGTCGGGAGCGCGGCC
>JAAYVR010000011.1 GCA_012517065.1 Verrucomicrobiota bacterium
AAGAGCCGATTCGACAAGGGGTTCTGGAAAGTCCGTGGGAGGGATTAATCGGGGGTGCTGTGCTGGGGGACACGGAGTACGCGCGAAAGCTGTTGTTGGGACGAAACGCAAGCGACCAAGAGCAACGATCACCGGGTCGGGGGGACAGCGGGTTGAGTGGGAGGAGCTGGTGAGGGCGGCTGAGAAGATTCGGGGAGGGTCGTGGGAGCGATGGGCGGACCGTTATGGGGATTGGGGCCGAGACGGTGTGATGTATGTGGCGGTTCGTCATGGGGGGATGCGGCTTGCGGAGGTGGTGCGGGAGGTGGGCATCGAGTATCAGGCTGGGGCACAGGCGGTGAAGAGATTCGGGCAGGCGCTTGGGTCCGATCCTGCGCGCAGGCAGTTTGTTGGCACGCTGAGACGAGAAATATCAAATGTTTAGACACGACCCCATCGTTTGCTCTCACCACTACTATGATAATCCCGGTTTCGTTCCCAACGGCACTTCCCTGCCTCTGAAACTGGTCATCCCGCCCACCGGCCCCTGGCAACGATACGATTCTTATGATCAGCAGGGCCGACCCTTGGTTGTAGTGTCGCAATTTCTTAATGCGCCCACCAACGCAGACGCCAGTGTCTGTTATCGCACTGACCATGACTACACACCCATTTCGGGCACCGGAGATGACGGCTCGCAGCCCCATATACCCCGCACCACTGTCCAATACCTCTTGGGCCACGAAATCGGTCGCTCTTATACGATCATCAAGCCCGGTGAGATACGCCATATCCAGTGCCAGACACCCGGAGCTGCTTGGGACGCCTCTGACAATCTGGTGACAGTGCGCACCTTTTACACCACCGGAACTTTCGCCAATTACCCGCGCACCATCGACGATCCGGGTGGCACACGCCAAGTTTACTTTTACAACCGCTCCGGTTCAGGCACAAACACAACTCAAACCACCGTCGTGCTCGCCGGTCAGCCTGACCCCGCAAACGCAACAAACATCCTCTCCGGCACAGTCACGACGACTGTCGTCGGCCATTTGGGCCAAACTCTCTCCAGAACCGTGCAAGACAAAAGCTCAGCGATCGTTTTGGCCCAGGAGACATACCAGTATCTTGATGAATTTTACCGCTCGTACACGGTGACACACTTGAACGGCACCTCTGAAACTTACCAGTACGGCTGCTGCGGCTTGGACATTTGGACCGACACCGACGGCCGCCAAACTCAATACCTCTACGACACAGCGGGCAGGCAAGTCGGATCAGCGATGCTCCCATTTAACCCCCCATTGATCACCACCAACCAGTTCGACCCCGCAGGCCAAGTCTTGCTGACAGTGCGCACCGGGGGCGGGTTGACAATCCTCACCGCCCAGTTTGCTTACAACAACGCTGGAGAAATGATCACAGAAACAAACGCTCTCGGCGGCGTGACAACGTACACCGAATCCACTGACGCCCAAGGCCAGCGTATCCGGACCACAACCTACCCCGACGCCGGAACCCGTATCGAGCTCTACTACGCCGATGGCCAACTTGCCAAGCTCACTGGCACTGCCGTCAACCCGGTCCGCTACGAGTACGGCGTCGAGCAGGACAACACCACCTGGCGCATCTTCAGGAAAGAAATCAAGCTCGACGCCAACTACGCCGATACTTCCGAGTGGACAAAGACATACACCGACATGGTCGGCAGGGATTACAAGACAGTCTTTGCCGCTGCAACCGGCCCGTATCCCTACCGCCAGTCATTCTACAACAACTTGGGTCAGTTGTGGAAGGAACGTGATCCCGATGCAGCCTCAGGTCAACCGCCTGCGCAGGAAGGAACCGGCGGACCTGTTTACACGTACACGGCTGGAGGCCGTCTGGCCACACGGGTCTGGAAACGGGGCGTGACCACCACCTACAGTTACAACACCGCCGGGGACCTCCAGACGATTGATTACTCCGACAACACGCCTGATATTTCGTACACATACGACCGGCGAGGACGGCGGACCACTGCGGTCTGCAACGGCATCACCACCACCTGGACCTACAACGACGCAAACCAGCCCTTGACTGAAAGTTATAGCGGTGGGACATTGGCATCGTTGTCCATGAACTGGACCTACGACACCAGCTTCAGGCTTCAGACAGTCACCGCCAAGAACGGCGCCAACACGCTTCAGAGCGCCAGTTACGGCTACGACACTGCCGGCCGATTGCAGACCGTGACCGACAGTCCTTACACGGCCACATACACATACCATCCCAACTCTACGATCATCAACACGGTGACGTTTGCCAACAACGGCGTTACCCGGCTGGTGACGACGCGGGTTTACGACAAGCTCAACCGGTTGACCTCGATTTCCTCGGTTGCATCTGGTCCCTCGGCTCCGAGCCTGCCAGTGAGTTTCGGTTACCAGTACAACGCCGCCAATCAGCGGACGCGAATGAACCTGGCCGACGGATCGTACTGGGTGTATCAATACGACGCGTTGGGGCAGGTCGTGTCAGGAAAACGTTACTGGTCGGATGGAACACCGGTGGCGGGTCAACAGTTCGAGTACGGTTTTGACGATATTGGGAACCGGAAGACGACTGCGGTTGGCGGCGATGCGAGCGGCGGGTCTTTGCGCTGGTCGCAATACACAGCGAATCGTTTGAACCAGTACAGCAGTCGTACTGTCCCAGCGTATGTGGACATTCTGGGCATTGCCAATCCGACGGCGGGCGTGACGGTGAACGGGAACACGGCGCAGTACCGGCGAGGCGAGTATTTCCATCACGCGCTAAACGTGCCCAACAGCACGGCGCAATATCCGACCGTGACTGTGGCGAGCCAATACGGCGGTGGTCAGACAGAGAGTGGCAAAGTTTTTGTTCCACCGGCCACCGAATCATTTACTCACGATGCGGACGGGAATCTAACGCAGGACGGGCGGTGGGACCTCGTATGGGATGGGGAGAATCGGTTGGTGAAGCTGCGGAGCCGGCTGGGGAGTCCAGCACCGGAACGGCGAATTGAATTCGAGTACGACCACCAAGGGCGGCGAATTCGGCAGACGGTTTTCAACGACCGTGACGATGGCCAAGGCAGTGAACTTTCCGACACCATCTTTCTGTACGACGGTTGGAATCTTGTTGCTGAACTGAACGCCAACGCAAGCAATGCGCGAGTGCGGACGTACGTTTGGGGCACTGGCCTGAGCGGTTCGATGCAGGGCGCTGGTGGTGTCGGAGGACTGTTGAAAGTGACGTACTACGGCGGCACAACGACGAATGCTCTTGTTGCGTATGACGGCAACGGGAACGTCACTGCACTGATCGACGCGGCCAATGGTAATGCCTGTGCTCGGTACGAATACGGTCCCTTTGCCGAGCCGATTCGTGTTTCAGGGCCGATGGGCAAGCTCAATCCAGTGAGATTCTCGAGCAAGTACACTGACGATGAGTCGGGGTTCTTGTATTACGGGTATCGATTTTACAATCCGAGCACAGGGAGGTGGCTGAGCCGCGATCCCATCGGGGAACTGGGCGGGGACAATCTGTATGGGTTTGTTGATAACGATCCCTTGAGCTTCGTTGATTTCCTTGGTTTGGCGGACCTCGAGTTTTGGTCCGAAGGGAGAGCATACTACGATGCTCGGCCTTGGGCTATCAGTCGAAAACACTCGGAATCAGGTGTGCAGAGTTCAACCAGCGCATATTTCTATCAAGTCGTGATTGAGACAGGTAGCTGTCCAGGCGGAACATGCAATACTGACAGTCCGGAGGGATCGTCCTTCATTCGAGCCAAGGTCAAAAACGTGTCTCGCTGTCCGTTGACCGTAGATTGTGAGTGCAACATTCACTGGTTTGTCTCGAACTACACACCGGGCAGGCTTGGAAGGAAAGGGGCACTCGTCAAGGGCCACGTGTTGGATCATTCGTTTTACAAGCTCTATTTGGCAAAAAAACCTCAACCAGACGGTTCATACTTTGTAGTCGGGATTGGTGATTTCTCCCAAAAGAAGACGTTTTCCTTAGCAGTGGGTGCGTCAAAGGAGCTCTATGATGGCCACGATGAGATTACGAGTCCGCCAGACACTCCCGGGGCTGGTTGGACTGAAGCCATGTCAGGGGATTGTTCATGCACGGCACGATGATGAACTTGCCCAAGTATCCAAAGGTTGGACTTGCGATTCTCTGCATCCTGCTTGTTTGCCTTCTGGCTGTAACAGCGGTTCAGAGGTATTGGTATCCGTATGGAAGGCGTCCTGGCGGTATCAGCCTCCCCGGCATCTATGGTTCATTGCTCACCTTTGCCGGTGAACACAACGGCTGGTTTCCCCGCAGCGACAAAAACTCCTACGATGCTCTCCAGCAACTTTACGATTCATATTGTCCGAGTGGTAAGGAATTGGCCGGAGTGTCGGGAAACATTGCTGCGGTAACGGATGCGTTACGAAAGGGAAAACCGCTTGACGCATCTCTGACAAGTTGGGTTTACGTTCCAGGTTTCCGAATAGGCGATCCACAGGATATCGCGATTCTGTGGGAATCGAAACCCGGCTTGTTCTACGATGGGAGGCGAAACGATTTCGGAGGCCATGCCGTCTTGCTCCTCGGCGGCGACATCACAAATGTTCCGGCAGCCGATTGGGAGAGTTTCCTGAAGCATCAGGAGCAACTGCGCAAGGCGGTTCAAGCCAACCGTGAAACAGCGAACGCACCACTGCCAGACGCGCATTGAACCCAACCGTCTGTCCCGCACAAACGGTGAGAAGGATCTAGCTCGCCTGATACCGTTTCCAACGTTGTTCACAAGGGCGCGGACGTCGTGACTCAAAAATGGGTGTTACCGTGAGAGAGGCCGGAAAGTGCTCCGGTTGACTCAAAAATGGTGTTACCCAAATTGCCCCTCAATTTGGAAACGAAGGAAGGCGGGAAACCAGGCGCCCTCCGCCCTCCCTCGCTCCCGTTTCTTGGGCTCCTTCGGTCTATCCGATCCGTTCCCGCAGTCAAGCCTCCGGTGCGCGGCGCTCGGCTTCGATCTCCCGCAGTTGCCGATCCACCTCCCGCCGCGAAGCAAAGGGATCGAGCCTGTTCTTCTCGGCTTCCAACCGCGCCTTGGTTTCTGCCGTCACTTCCGCGCAGGCCAGCACCCGGCTCAGCGGAGTCGCCGCCGGCCCGTAATGTCGCACCAGCCGGCTGCCCACCCGTTCCTTGCCCTCCAGTTTGAGGGTCGGCAGGAAAAAGTTGAGCAACCGGTTCAACGGACCTTTGCACACCGCGTTGACCAGAGGCCACACCGCCGGGTTGTCGTAACGCTCGTACCCGAACCACTGTCGCACCTGGGTGTAGTTCTTCTGCTCAATGTGAGCGTTGTCGTTCTTCCTATACGGCCGCGAGCGCGTGAAGGCAATCGGCCTGGGCCGCTCCAGGAAATGTTTCACCAGATGATGGTTGATGAACTCCCCGCCGTTGTCACTGTCCACCCCCAACAGCGCAAACGGCAGACTCGCTTCAACATCGGCAATCCCCTCTAAAGTCGCGGCTTCGCTGCGGTTTGGCAAACCCCGCATCTCGTTCCA
>JAAYVR010000012.1 GCA_012517065.1 Verrucomicrobiota bacterium
AGAGACGAAATCGATGCTCTCGATCTGGATGTCCGGGCGTGGATTGTCCCACGTGCTGATGAAGAGTCGAAGGATAGGCAAGGTAGGGGCTTGCTGCCCTTCCCACGCCACGATTGGCGGATTGCGGTGCTGAGGCGGGCCGAGATCGCAGGCGATCAGGTCCTTGCCATATACGATCGGGATCTCCTGTTGCTGGCCATCGGCGTAGCGGACCACGTAGGCGCCTATCGACGTGTCATAGGACTCCTCCCCTTCGGCGGCGTGGAGGAAATGGAGTTGGCGACAGCGTGTCGGCTGAGCCAATCGGCCTCGGCCAGAAACCGGAGGTTCTCACTGGCATCTTGGGCGACAACCATTCGGGCCAGGCAGGAGATGAGATAAGCGTCTCCGGGCTGATACGGAAGGGCCTCCCAGAGACCCAGGCGAGTGGACTCCCAATTCCCCCAGTGCGAATCGAAGGTGTGGTACCCGGCCCGCATACGCAGCGTCTCGTGGCCCGAGGGCGACAGACGGCGATCGAAGCGATCCGCCAAAAACCAGCCTGCCCACGCTGTGTAGGTGTCGGACACAGGGGACTGAACGCGGCGACAAATGAATTGATTCATTACATGCCGCCTGCCATTCCCGCACATCCCACAAGCACTCAGATAAAGTGCCAGGCTAGTTGTTTTCGGCGTGCGCGGCCGGCGATGGGGCAGCCGTTGGAAACGAAAGAGGCCGGCACATGGCCGGCCTCTGATTGGTCCTCTTGAAAAGATGGGATGAACGGATCAATAATCCATGTCACCCATGCCGCCGTGACCGCCGCCCTGCTGCTTCTCTTTCTTCTCCGGTATCTCGGTGATGAGACACTCGGTGGTCAGGAGCAGACCGGCGATTGACGCCGCGTTCTGAAGAGCTGTTCTCGACACCTTGGTGGGATCGACGATACCGGCCTTCACGAGGTCGGTGTATTCGCCCTTGGCGACGTCGTAACCCTCGTTGCCTTTTCGGCGTTTGACTTCCTCGACCACGATCGAGCCTTCGACACCGGCGTTGTTGGCCAGCTCACGGGTCGGATACTCGATGGCGCGTTTGACGATGTCGATGCCGATTCTCTCATCGTCGTTGGCAGCTTCGACCGCGCTGATTGCGTTGAGGCAACGGAGGAGTGCCACGCCACCACCCGGGACAATGCCTTCCTCGACAGCAGCCCTGGTTGCGTGGAGGGCATCCTCGACGCGAGCTTTCTTTTCTTTCATTTCGGTCTCGGTAGCGGCTCCAACGTTGATCACAGCAACACCACCGGCGAGCTTGGCGAGGCGCTCCTGAAGCTTCTCGCGGTCGTAGTCGGAAGTGGTCTCCTCGATCTGACGGCGGATTTGGTTGATCCGGCCCTGGATTTCGGAGGGTTTACCACCGCCTTCGACGATTGTGGTGTTCTCCTTGTCAACGACAACGCTCTTGGCCTTGCCGAGGTCTTCGATCTGGACGTTCTCGAGCTTGATGCCGAGGTCCTCAGTGAGGCATTTGCCACCGGTCAGAATGGCGATGTCCTCGAGCATGGCTTTGCGGCGATCGCCGAAGCCAGGGGCTTTGACGGCGCAGCACTGGAGAGTGCCACGCAGTTTGTTCACCACCAATGTCGCAAGAGCTTCGCCTTCGACTTCCTCGGCTATGATAAGCAGCGGCTTGCCGAGCTTTGCGATTTTCTCCAACAGCGGCAGGATGTCCTTGATGCTGCTGATCTTCTTTTCATAGACGAGGATGTAGGGTTCCTCGAGCTTGCACTCCATCGTCTCGCCATTGGTGATGAAGTAGGGCGAGAGATAGCCCTTGTCGAACTGCATGCCTTCGACAACCTCGAGGGTGGTTTCGATTGATTTGGCTTCCTCGACGGTGATGGTGCCATCCTTGCCAACCTTGTCCATTGCATCGGCGATGATTTCGCCGATGGTGGTATCCCAGTTGGCGGAGACAGTGGCGACCTGCTTGATTTCCTCCTTGTCCTTGACCTTCTTGGAGATCTTGGCTAGGTGCGCCACGGCAGCATCGACGGCTTTGGTGATGCCGCGTTGGATGCCGATTGGGTTGGCGCCGGAGGTGACGTACTTGAGGCCTTCGCGATAGATTGCTTCGGCCAGAACGGTGGCGGTAGTGGTGCCATCACCAGCAGCGTCGCTGGTCTTGCTGGCCACCTCACGCACCATCTGCGCGCCCATGTTTTCGAATGGGTCTTCCAGTTCGATTTCCTTGGCAACGGTGACACCGTCCTTGGTGACCGTTGGCGAACCGAACTTCTTGTCCAAAACAACGTTTCGGCCTTTTGGACCGAGCGTTGCGGACACGGCTTTGGATAGTTTTGTTACGCCTCGAAGGACCGCCTGACGGGCGGCTTCATTGAACAACAATTGTTTTGCTGGCATACGACTGACTCAGTTCTTTCTGGTTTTGTTTAAGATTTGCACGGGGTTACTCGGTGATGATTGCAAGGATGTCATCGCTGTTGAGCAGCTTGAACTCCTTGCCTTCGATCTTCACTTCGGTGCCTCCGTACTTGCTGATCAGCACGCGGTCACCGACCTTGACTTCAAACGGCACTTTCTTGCCGTCTTCGTCAGTCTTGCCGGTTCCCAACGCGCGTACAATGCCCTCTTGTGGTTTTTCCTTGGCAGTGTCGGGTATAATGATACCGCCTTTCTTGACTTCTTTCTCCTCGACCGGTTCAACCAGAACGCGGTCGCCGAGAGGTTTAAGGTTCAGTGCCATATCTTCGTACTTCTTGCTTGCTTCAGTTGAGTTTGATTCTTGAATCAAATCCCGCGGCACTCGCGCGCGGGAAAAGCTTTGTTCAAAACGCTCGTTTCTCTAGTTCTTCTTCTCATCAACGACTTCTGCGTCGATGATCGGGCCTTCGCCCTTGCCACCTGATTCGCTGCTGCGAGACTCGCCGCCTGCGCCCGTGCCAGCACCGCTGGCGGTCTTGCCTGCCTTGGCCCTTTCGGCTGCTGCACGGTACAGTTCGGCCGACACAGCTTGCCACGCCTCGTTGAGGCGTTCGGTGGCCGATTTGATCGCAGCGGCGTCGTTCCCGTTGAGCGCGTCTTTGACGGCTTTCACAGCGTCCTCGATCCGGGCCCGGTCGCTGCTGGAAATCTTGTCCTTGTTTTCGCGCAGCATCTTTTCGGACCTGTAAACTGCATTGTCTGCTTCGTTGCGAGCTTCGGCCTGTTCGCGGCGCTGTTTGTCCTCTTCGGCGTGTATTTCAGCCTCTTTCCGCATGCGCTCGATTTCGTCCTTGGTAAGCCCGCTGCTGGCTGTAATCGTGATTTTCTGTTCCTTGCCTGTGCCGAGGTCTTTTGCGCTCACGTTGAGAATGCCGTTGGCGTCGATATCAAAAGTGACCTCGATCTGCGGCACACCGCGCGGAGCGGGCGGTATGTCGGTGAGATGGAATTTCCCGATGGTTTTGTTGTCGCGCGCCATTGGTCTTTCACCTTGGAGCACGTGAATCTCCACGGCAGGCTGGTTGTCGGACGCAGTCGAGAAAATCTCCGATTTCCGGGTTGGAATTGTCGTGTTGCGTTCGATCAAACGCGTGAACACGCCCCCAAGGGTTTCAATTCCAAGCGACAGCGGAGTCACGTCAAGGAGAAGCACATCTTTGACTTCGCCTTTGAGCACGCCGCCTTGTATCGCCGCGCCAACAGCCACAACTTCGTCGGGATTGACACCTTGATGCGGTTGTTTGTTGACCAGCGATCTGGCGGTCTCGACAACCCTGGGCATGCGGGTCATCCCGCCCACAAGCACCAGCTCGTCAATTTGATCGGCAGTCAAACCTGCATCCCTGAGGCAATTCTTTACCGGGACCACGGTGCGCTCGAACAGGTCGTCGCACAACTGTTCAAGTTTCGCCCGCGTGAGCTTCATGCAAATGTGTTTAGGACCGCTGGCATCTGCAGTGATGAACGGCAGATTGATCTCGTACTCTTGGGCGCTGGAGAGCGAAATCTTTGCTTTCTCGGCCTCTTCTTTGATACGCTGCACGGCGTCGGGCTGTCTGCGGAGGTCAATTCCGTGCTCGCGCCGGAATTCCTCGATAATCCAATCCATTATTCTGGCGTCCCAGTCGTCGCCGCCGAGGTGAGTGTCACCATTGGTGGCTTTGACTTCAAAAACGCCATCGCCAATCTCGAGGATCGATATGTCGAATGTGCCGCCGCCAAGATCGTACACGGCTATCCGCTCATCTTTCTTCTTGTCCAAGCCGTAAGCAAGAGAAGCTGCGGTTGGCTCGTTGATGATTCGGAGAACCTCCAAGCCTGCTATTCGTCCGGCGTCCTTGGTTGCCTGCCGCTGAGAATCATTGAAATAAGCCGGAACAGTGATGACAGCCTGGGTGATCTTTTCCCGCAAACGCAGCTCGGCATCGGCTTTCAGCTTCGCCAAAATCATCGCAGAAATCTCCGGCGGGCTGAATTGCTTTGGACGACCGTCCACCTCGACTTCGACCCACGCATCGCCATTTGGAGCGCGGACAACTTTGTAGGGCACGCGCTTGATTTCTTCTGTCACTTCGTCGTACTTGCGCCCCATGAAACGCTTGATCGAGTAAATCGTGTTGCGCGAGTTGGTGACAGCCTGGCGTTTGGCGGCTTCGCCCACCAACCGTTCGCCGGACTTCGTGAATGCGACGACCGACGGCGTGGTGCGTTTCCCTTCCGAATTCTCCAAAACGACAGGTTCGCCGCCTTCCATGACGGCCATGCACGAGTTAGTTGTGCCCAAATCGATGCCTAATACTTTTGCCATAGTCCAAGCGAAAATCCTGATCACAACGGAGCAGCACTGATGCCGAATACCGGGTTTTAAAGATAATTGACTCGTTATCAAGCCTTTACACGCATAATCACCTCTTGCACCCCCAAGCATAAAGTGTGTCAAAAGCGACATTTTGTCACATTATGTGTGACCGTGGGTGTTGCGATGGCACACTTCGGTGCGGTAGGCTGGAGTGCTTCCCAAATCGAAGCTGTGGGTATTTGGGTCAAGTTTTCGAGGGCGATTGAACCCAAAGCCTCACACTGTATCGACCCGAAAACACCTGCCTGAGGAAATGCGCGCACTACGCCGCTTTGCGCGTGGACCCAAAGTGAACACAGGCCGATGCACCGACGTGCTTTGAAAGAAACATGAGCGCGTAAGCCAGGGCGGACGCTTCGCGCACGCCCAAACAACGTGTCTGTCCCCATATCGGCATCCGCGGCGTTCCTTACAGACTCCGGCAGGCACCGATTGGAACAAGGGGACAATTTGCGGACCATGCCCCAATCCGGGGGTAAAACCCAAATATCGAGCCTGTCACCTTATTTGGGTCCACAACCAAACAACGAGCCTGTCACTCTATTTGCGTTTTTGTTGCAGGCGCTTGGGTGGGAGGCCGCGTGTAGTGAATCAATTCATTGGACGGCGCATTCGGTTACGGCTGCGCCGCGCTGAATCTTTTGGTGCAGGATTGTTGCATTTCGAACCGGGTCCTTGACATTGGTCAAAGAAACATTTTGTCCGGCGTGCAATTCTGGGCTGGCAATTGGCGGCATTCATCGGGAATATGACGCTTGAATTGCACTAGTCAGGTCAACCAGTAGAAGAACGAGGAACGAGATTATGTTTTGTTATCAGTGTGAGCAGACGGCCAAAGGAACGGGATGCACCGACATGGGTGTGTGCGGCAAGGACGAGGTCACAGCAGATTTGCAGGACCTTTTGTTGCATGCGACCAAAGGCATATCCCAATACGCGCATCGGGCCAGAGTGCTCGGGGGTGTGGACGCGGAAGTTGACAGGTTCGTGACTGACGCGCTTTTCACGACTGTGACGAACGTGAGCTTTGATCCTGAGAGGCTCTCGGAGATGATCCACCGTGCTGTGGATATCCGCGGGCGCGCCAAAGTTCTTTATGAATCTGCCTGCCGGGCATCGGGAAAGCCTGTCGAAGCGGTCAAGGGACCTGCAACCTGGGTGCCTGCAGCGGACACCGCCGGGCTCATCGAGCAGAGCAAGGCAGTGTCGATACTGTCGCGGCGGCGCGAGTTGGGGGCTGACGTGACAGGTCTTCAGGAACTGTTGACCTACGGCGTCAAAGGAACTGCAGCGTATGCTTATCATGCTGCCGAACTTGGCGCGGACATGGGTTTTGCTTTTGGTTTTTTCCATGAGGCGTTGGATGCACTGACAAGGGGGGATTTGTCACAGAACGATCTTTTGGGGCTCTGTCTGAAGTGCGGCGAAGTGAACCTGAAAGTGATGGAGCAATTGGATGCAGTGCATACAACCACTTATGGCCATCCTGTTCCAACTCGGGTTCGCGTCGAGCCTGTCACCGGCAAAGCCATCGCGGTCTCAGGGCACGATTTGAAAGATCTCGAAGAACTTTTGAAGCAGACAGCGGGCAAAGGAATCAACATTTACACCCACGGCGAGATGTTGCCTGCCCACGGGTACCCCAAACTGAAAGCGTGGCCGCATTTGGTCGGGAATTACGGCGGCGCTTGGCAGAACCAAAAACGGGAGTTCGCAGAGTTTCCTGGTGCGATACTTATGACGACGAACTGCATTCAGGAACCGCAACCGTCGTATCGGGATCGCATTTTCACGTGTGGTTTGGTTGCTTGGCCGGGTGTGAAACACATTGCTAACAGGGATTTCAGCCCGGTGATTGAGGCGGCGTTGAAAGCGCCCGGGTTCACCCAGAATGGCCCGGACCATTACATTACCGTTGGCTTCGGCCACTCGGCAGTGTTGAGCGTGGCCGACAAAGTGATCGAGGCGGTCAAGAGCGGGACGATAAAACGTTTCTTCCTGATTGGCGGATGCGACGGCGCCAAGGTTGGGAGGGATTACTACACACAATTGGCACAATCAGTTCCAAATGACTGCGTGATTCTGACGCTTGCATGCGGCAAGTATCGGTTCAACAAACTTGACTTCGGCGAGGTCGCCGGAATCCCGAGGTTGCTGGACCTTGGCCAATGCAACGACGCCTACTCGGCTATCAAAATTGCCAGCGCTTTGGCCGGCGCTTTCAACTGCGGTGTTAACGATCTGCCGTTGTCTTTGATACTCTCGTGGTACGAGCAGAAAGCGGTGTGCATATTGTTAACCTTGTTGTATCTGGGAATTCGTAATATGCGGCTTGGGCCGAGCTTGCCCGCGTTTGTCACTCCGCCCGTCCTGCAGATTCTGTCGGAAAAGTTTGGGCTGATGCCGATCACAACCCCGGACAAAGACCTCGCGGCAATTCTCAAGCCCGCTGCATAAACATCTGCCCCGTATTTCGCAGCCCGGCCAGCCGGAACAAAAGTGCCCTGACGGGCAGTGACCCGGCTCACGCGTCCCCTCGGACTGTCAGCCACGCCGGGCTGTGAAATATCTGCTGCGACTCCGTCGCCGGGCAAACCACTTTGACCAAGCCTCCACTCGACGCAGCGCTGCCAGCTTAACTCCCAACTACAAACTCTTCCGCCTCAACCCGGGACTCTAATAGCCGCGGTGTTGGCTTCGCCCGACGCACCGAACAACCCATGGCCGTTAGAGCTCCGCGTTTACGCGGAACACAGGCAGTTCACCGAACAGTGCTCATGCTCAGTTTCATGAAACTGTTCCGCCTAAAGGCGGGACTCTAACGGCCGCGGGCTTGGCATCGTCCAATGTGCGGAACAACCCATCGCTGTTAGAGCTCCGCGTTTACGCGGAACACAGGCAGTTCACTGAAAAGTGCTCATGGTCAGGCTCATGAAACTGTTCCGCCTAAAGGCGGGACTCTGACAGCCGGCGACGCAGCATCGCCCGATGCGCAGAGCAACCCATCGCTGCCAGACTTCCGCGTTTACGCGGAAAACCGAAAGCTTTCTTGTCCTGATTGTGGTACCCCAGCGCTTTCCGCCTGCGCCAAGGGGCGGCCTGTGGGGCTCCAAGCCAACTGCGTGTCTGTCCCCATACGGCCCCATTCGATCGCGACGCTGATCCCGATGGTTTTTCATGCGCTGCCGCAGATGCATTGGGCGTTGGAAGGCGCGAAGCGCTTCGAGTGCGGCAGCTTGCTGCCGCTTTGTTTATATGCCTAACCAACGTGCCTAGAACCAGATCGGCATAACGCCAAAAACAACGTGTCTGTCCCCATATCGGCACCAAGCCATATAAGAACAAATCGCCGTTGGTCAGAACCAGACCCCCGGCAAGGGTTACACTGGGTCAAAAGCGCGGTGTATCGCGGCGCAGCCCGATTTGTTCCACCGGGATGCGTTTGAATCCCATGGTCCAAGCGGGTGAATCCTGCCTCAACACGAAATCTGTAACAGGCGATTCATCGTGCGGTGTTTTCGCCAGAGACGGTCCGGCATTTGTGAGGTTGTTCTCCATGACAAGCATTTCCTGATTTGCGTGCCATGTGACTTCGAGCCACTTGCCCACGCACACGTTCCGGACGATCCGGTTATTCTCGGGCGGAACACCTTTGAAGTCGTCGCCGGTTATTGGCGGCTGGCCCGGCGCGCCGTAATAGCGGTCCAGCGACATGATCTCCGGGTAGCGTTCCCGATAAAGGGCGCTCGGGACATCTTGCATGCGCTTGCGCATGTACTCGTTTACCATGTTGCGCCACACAGGCGACCTGTCCAATCCCCGACCATCGACGCGCACTGCGGGATCGCAATCCACGAACAGGTTGTTCTCGACCTTGTGATCGCGTCCACCGCCTATGAACATCGCCCAATGAACCTTGTAAAACACGTTGCCAAACACCTCGGTTCCGCTGACGCAATCGTCCATGTAAACTCCCATTGATCCCATGCCGACTCCGCCGGTGTGATGGATGAAGTTGTGGCGGATTTTGTTGCCGCGGAATGTGTAGTCGCGGCCCGTGTAAATTGCGCCCACGTCGCCGGTCTCGAGAGCGATGTGGTGAATTTCGTTGAACTCGATCAGGTGATCGTTCCCCCCGAATAGAATTGCGCAGTGTGGATGCTCGTGAATGAGGTTGTTTGACACTCGCATTCCGACGCCCTGAAGATGAACCGCCGGCACGTAGCATTTGGACCACCGGCCCTGCCGCACGAAATAGCAGTTCTCAACAAAGTGCCCGGCCGGACTCAACGTGCGGCGGTCGCCGCCGGCCAATGACACTCCGCCGTCGCCAGTGTCAAGGAGATCGCAACCAACAACTCCGTGGCCCGTGCCGCCGTTCACCACCACCCCGCTATTTCCAATGTTGCGAATGACACAGCGTGCAATGCGATTGCTCGATCCGCCCTGGATTTCAACGCCGTTGCCGCGCGTGGCTTCCAGAACAATGCCTTCAATTGTGACATGCGACACGTCAGTGAACCGAACCAGCGGCCCTTCAAGCAGTGACAACAATGTTTCTGGCGAAGTCTCGGAAACGCGGTCGCGGCTCGAACTTTTGTTGTTTTGCTGCGCTACAGGCATGTTGCCCGGGGCTGGCGGCCAAAAATACAACGCTCCGGATTTTCGATCCAGAAACCATTCCCCCGGCTGATCGAGCTCCTCCAAAACGTTTAGAAAGTAAAAGCGCTGTCCTTTTCGGAATCCATAGTTGCCGTGCGGCGGCGCGGTTTTGATGAGGCGCTGTTCAACGTCGAGCAAAGCGACTTTTTCGTACGAGTTTGCCCAATCGTAAGCCCAGTATCCGTGGACCCAGAGATCGTCCGGGTCGCGCCAGCGTTTCGGGCGGTCGCCCTCGTAGTAGAATCCGCCCTGTAACTCGCCCATTTTACCGCCGTGATCGTCGTCCCGTCCGGCTGTTGGCGGGTACCCGGCGATCAATGTGAATTCTGGTGCGTTCGGCCACCGGGCCAGCGTCATTGGACGCCCGGCGTGAAACAGCTCGACGTGCGACGGCACCGTGGAACGCCCAAACCCACGGGATTTCATGGTCCCAAACTCGTTAATTCCCAGCCCCCGCAGATCAAGCTCGAGGACATTCGTCCGGGCCGCGGCTTCCAACCGATTCAAAACTGCGGGGTCGGTGACCGGGCGAAAACCCGTCAGAACACGGCCACCGAGCAATCTTGGCTTTTCGTTGGTTGCAGCCCGCCAGACGACCGGTGCCGATGCAGTCCCGGAATCATGGACGGTCAGTTCGAGTGTGTTTGTGCGCAGGTAATCGCCGCCGTGCAACCACACGGTGACGCCCCCGGCGGGAAGGCCTTTGTCACGCTTCAGTTCACGCACGGCGTCTCTTGCGCGTTCGAGCGTGGCAAAAGGGCTCGAAGCAGTGCCGGGATTTGAATCGGACCCGGTGGGTGACACGTGGAAATCAGCGGTTGCGGTGTATAACGCAAGCAATGGACAGACCAGTATCAGAAGCGAATGCGCCACAGACGGTTGCGCCATGCGTCGTGTGTGATCGACAACCACCGAGGAATTGGTCGGCCGTGGTTCTGGCATCATGAATGTTCGCCGTTCCATGTGCGCATGATCACTGTTTTCCGCCTGTGTGGCAAGCGGCGACCAGCGTTCCTCAGAGGCAACTACGTGTCTGTCCCCATTTCGACACCTGCTTCAATCACGCAAACCCGGCGCCCGAACTTTGACCGGGTGGGGGCGGGCAAGAATGCCCGCGCTCCCGCCAGCGCGTACTACGTGTCTGTCCCCATTCCGCCCAGAATCGTCGCGCGCCGGCCATCCAAGCCAAATCAGCCAGGCGACCCGCGGCGGGCGAAGATTTCATTTTGATGCCGTGACGGACTTTTGGTAGAAATGTTTCCGATGACAACGGGCCGTGCATCGAGGGAGTGGGTGTTCAGCGGGACAAAGGATTGTTTCAGGGTCCGAAGAGGTCGAACGGGGTGGTGCGACAGCAGCAGGTTATGGGTCCTGACATGGTTCGCGTTGGTAATTGGCGTTGGTGTTTGCAGGTCCGGCACGCCAACTGCGGCAGCCGTGAGCACGAACGCGATGCCGCTTGCGGTTCTTCGGCAGCTTGTGGTCCACCGTAACGAGTCCATTCAAATCAAGGCACTCGAGTATGAGATCAGCCGGAAAGCCCACGCTGCGGAGCGCGGCATCTTCGAGCCAGCCGTTGTGGCGTCGATCGAGCATGTTGATTCCCAACGCCCGAACAACTCGCAGCAGTATGCCAGCCTCGGCCTTTACTCGGTTCCGGAGCTGGACGAACGGAACACGATTTACGATGGCGGGCTCGAGTTTCTGGTGCCGAGCGGCGCGCGCCTCAAGGCCGGGGTAACACTGCGTGAATTGAACAACAATCTGCAGCCGCTTCGGAAAGTTGGAACCGAATACGAAAGCTTTGCAGGGGCGCGTTTGGTGCAGCCTTTGCTGAAGAACTTCGGTCCGGGACCGACCTTGGCGCGGATTCGTTTGGCCGCGGTTGCTTCCGAGATCGCATTTCAGGAATACCGCCGCCAGCTTATTCTGTCTCTTGGACAAGCTGAGTCCGGGTACTGGGACCTTTATCTGGCGCAGGAGCAGGAACGGCTCACGGCCGAATCTGTGGGGATAGCGGAGAGGCTGCTTGCCGACAACAAGGCGAGGGCCGAGGTGGGGAAAGGATCGCCTTTGGAAGTTCTGCAGGCCGAAGCTGGTGCGGCATTTCGCCGGACGCGGATGAACGAAGCGCGCCAGAAGGTGATCGAGACGGCAACGCGGCTTGGATCACTTTACTCATACGTGTCGGGCGGCACGAATGCTTTGCCGTGGGCTGTCGATGCGCCGGAAGTTGAATCTGAAGAGCCGTCGTTGAGTGACAGCTACGAGCTTGCGTTTCAATTCAACCCGGATTTTGTGCTCAGGAGATGCCAGCTCGAGCAGGAAAAAATCCGGGTCGCCTACACGCGTAACCAGCGTTTGCCGCAATTGGATTTGAAAGCCAGCCTTGGTTTGAACGGATTGGGGCTTAGTCCGGGTGAATCATGGGACGAACTTGGCAGGGGCGAGTACCCTGTGTGGTCCGTGGGAGTTGAATTGCGTGTGCCGATCACAGGCGGAATTCGGGAGCGGAACGAGTATCAGGCGGCGTTGATGGCGAAACGCAAGGCCCTTGTCGGACTCAAGGAGATCGAGGTGCAGGTGTACAACGCGGTGGACGCCGCAATTCAGAAGGTGCGCCTTTATCGGGACAACGTGGCCAGTTACAAGGCCGTCGCGGATTTTCATCAGAAACTGCTCGAAGCGCAGCTTGACCGCCTGGCGGTGGGAGCGATCGACAGCAAGACGGTGCTCGAAACGGAGGAGAAACTTTTTGAGGCGAAAGTGGCGGTGGTCGAAAGCAAGGTCTTGTACAAGCGGGCGCAGCTTGAGCATGAAATGATATGTGGCACTTTGCTCAAGGCTCGAGATCTTGAAACGACTCGGGAACTGCTCAGCGCACGGACGATGGCACGGCTGACCGAAGCGGGTTACTCGGCGCCTGCGATCGAGCAGTTCAAACGCACCGCTCTGGCGGACGTGAACCAGGCTATGGCGGAAGGAGCGTCGCGGAAGTGATTTGGCGCGGGCGTTTTTTTTGCCGAGCGCATGACGCAAAACTGTCCGGTGAGCGAGCTGGAAAGCGCAGTTGCTGGTTGCGCAGACAAGGGATGAATTCAATGGTTGCAACGCGAATGGGAAAACCGGTGTTGGCGATGGCAGCATGCGTCACGGCTTGTTTTGTGTCGTGTGCGGACCCGGTCCGGGTTGACGCCATCACAGAACCGATCAAGGACATAACAATGGCCTTTCCGGTGATTGGCGTTGTTGGGGCGAGGCCTTTGGAGGAGGGCGCTAGTGTGAAGCAAGGCCAGTTGGTGATCGAGCTGGACAAACGCCTCGAGGAACTTGAAGTGCGGCGGAGAAAGCTCGCCTGCGATCTGGCAAAGATCGAGTTGGACCGGCTCAAGAGCCTTGCCGAGCGTAACGCCATCTCAGTGAGTCGTGAGGAAATCGACAAGAAACAGGCCGAGTACGACATCGCCATGGTCGAGCTCGAACTGGCGCAGGAGACAGTCCGGCGCCGTCAGTTGCTTTCGCCGATCGACGGGTACGTGGCGGAGTTCTATAAAGATGTGGGTGAGAAATGCGAAGAACAACAGCCGGTGGTTCGGCTGGTTGATACGAAGCAGTGTTATTGTGTGGCCAACGTCGAAGCAAGACTCGCCCCGAAGATCAAGCCGGCAAGCCAATTCAAGATCGAGATCGATACCGGCGCAGGTGTCGTGTCGCGCATGGGAACGGTGTCGTACATCAGCCCCATCGCAGACCCTGCAAGCGGGCTTTTGAAGATCAAGCTGACGTTCGACAATTCGGATGGCGCGGTGCGGCCGGGTTTGGCGGCGCGGTTGATTTTGAACGAATGAAAACCTCGAGGCTGGACATTGCGCGCGAGCCTGTGGCTGATCAGGTTTTTGATGAACTGGTCGGGCTGAGGCAGTTTACTGGGCCCGTCGCTGAGTTTTGGCGTGCGTTTCTAGGCGCGTTGGGGAGGCTTGCTCAGGCGCACAGAGCAGTGCTGGTTAGGCGTGATCCGGAAGCGCCTGACACGCTGCGCAAACTGATGGATTGGAGCGACGGTTCATCCGCTCGAAGCTCTGTCGCGGCCTTCAACAAATCGCTGGCCGGGCTTGCGGAAAAATGTTTTCACGAGAATTCCGTTACCCAGGTGATCGAAACCAACCGCTTGGGCGGCGCACAAGATGTTGCCGTGGGCGTGCGGCTGCGATTTGCAAACGATCGCGAACAATGTGCGGCGGTGTTTCTTCTGGCAGGCGTTGAGGAGGAAGCTGCCCGCGAAACAGTCACGCGTCTCCAATTGGCGGCAGATGTCCCGAGGTCGTACCAGGCCAACCAGAGTGAGCTCCATGCGCGGCAGGAAGTCGAGAAGTTTGTTGTTGTTCTGGACTTGCTTGCATTGGTGAATGCCGAAGCGAAGTTCCGCGGCGCAGCATTGGCGTTCTGCAATGCGCTTGCAACCCGATTTCGCTGCGAGCGTGTGAGCCTCGGGTGGATCGACGGCGGTTTTGTGCGCCTCAAGACGATCAGTCGCACCGAACGCTTCGACAAACGTGCACAAGCTGTCAGAGCAATCGAGGTCGTCATGGAGGAAGCAGTTGACCAGGACGAGGAAATCGTATGGCCGGCTGCTCCTGATTGTTCGTCGGTTGTGCGGGACCACGAGCAATTCGCGCGGGAGCAGGACGTTGCGCACTTGGTGTCACTGCCGCTCCGGTTGGATGACAAGCCGGTTGGCGCCATTACATGCGAACGGCAGCAGGGGCCTTTTGACGAAATCGAGCTGAGACAACTCAGGCTTGCAGCGGACCTTGCGGTGCGGAGGTTGAGCGAACTGCGGCAGTGGGATCGATGGTTCGGCGCGCGGTTGGCTGTGGCAGCTCGGGAACGCCTTGGCAAGTGGATCGGCCCCGAACACACCTGGGCGAAGCTTCTCGTGCTGGTTGGTGTATTGGCTATTATAGCGCTGCTCTTGCCCATTTACCCATACAGGGTCGAGGGCAATTTCATCCTGCGAAGCGAGGAGGTCGCGCACCTGACCGCACCTTTCGACGGTTACATCAAGTCAGTCGAAGTCAGACCCGGTGACGAGGTCGGAGTCGAGTCCGTCCTGTTGCACTTGAACACCACGGACCTCGAGCTCGAGGAAGCTTCGGCGGTGGCCGACCAAACCCGTTACCTCCGGGAAGCGGAAAAGGCGCGCGCGACAGGTTCTCTGGCCGACATGCGAATTGCCTTGGCGCTGGCTGACCAGGCAAAGGCGCGCCTGGATTTGGTGAGGTACAGGTTGCGGCAGTCCCAAATAAGGGCGCCTTTCAACGGTGTGGTGGTCGAGGGAGACCTCCGTCAAAGAATCGGCGCGCCGGTCAAGCAGGGGGAAGCACTGTTTCGCATTGCGCGCCTCGAACCAATGTATATCGAGGCCGAGATCAACGAGCGCGACGTGCGCGACATCATTGACAAATCCGGTGGCGAGATAGCTTTCGTCGCGCGGCCGAAGCAGAAATACAAAATACGCGTTGTGCGGGTTGAACCGGCTGCAATCGCCAAGGAAAAACAGAATGTGTTTCTTGTGCGGTGCGTTCCAGAGCATCAGCCGGAACACTGGTGGCGGCCCGGCATGAGCGGCGTCTGCAAGGTCGATGTGGACCGCCGGACGTTGCTCTGGATTCTGACGCATCGGACCGTCGATTTCCTGCGCATGCATCTTTGGTGGTAAAACAATGCGTGATGGCCCAGCCACATTTAGCGAGTCATGGTACCGCGTTGCCGGGCAGCGGATTTGCCTGCGGCATTCGGTAAGAGTCCACCGCCAATACTACCGGGGTGAACGCTGGTACGTGTTGCAGGACCCGCTGCGGAATCAGTTCTTTCGACTTCGTCCGGCAGCTTATGAGTTTGTGGCGCGGCTGAGCCCGAACAAGACGGTCGAACAGGTCTGGAAGGAATGCCTCGATAGATTCCCGGACCAAGCGCCCGGCCAGGAAGCTGTCATTCAACTCTTGGCGCAACTCTATCACGCGAACCTGCTTCAGTATGATCTGGCCACAGACGCCGCCCAGTTGTTCAAGCGTTACCAGAAAACGCGGCAACGCGAGCTCAAGGCGCGTTTGCTGAACATCATGTTCATGCGGATTCCGCTGCTTGACCCTGACGATTTCCTTGTGCGCGCGATGCCGCTGGTGCGATGGCTGATCAGTCCCATTGGCGCAGTGTTATGGCTGGTGGTGGTCGGCCTTGGCCTGAAACAGGCGGCCGACAATTTCCAATCGCTATGGCAACAGGCGCAGGGGGTGATTGCCCCTGAAAACCTGTTTTTGCTTTATGTGGCGCTGGTGATCCTGAAAACCATCCACGAATTCGGTCACGCTTTCTTTTGCAGGAGATTCGGCGGCGAAGTCCATGTGATGGGTGTTTTGTTCATGATTTTCACGCCGATCCCGTACATGGACGCCACGTCGGCATGGGGATTCCGCGAACGGTGGAAACGGGTTCTTGTTGGGATCGCGGGCATATTGGTCGAGGTGTTTGTGGCTGCGTTGGCTGCGATTGTCTGGGCGCACACGGGGCCGGGCGTTGTTCACAGCCTCGCCTACAACATGATGTTCATAGCGTCGGTTTCAACGCTGGTCTTCAATCTGAATCCACTCCTAAGGTTCGACGGGTATTACATCCT
This sequence comes from Verrucomicrobiota bacterium, assembly GCA_012517065.1. GTDB lineage: Bacteria > Verrucomicrobiota > Verrucomicrobiia > Limisphaerales > J093 > JAAYVR01. The sequence goes on from JAAYVR010000012.1 coordinate 16,184, forward strand.
CAGTGATTTGCTCGGGATACCGAATCTCAGTCAGCGCGCAATGGCCACTCTCCGTTATTTCGCGGAAAAATACCTTTACGGGTTGAAAAAAGAGGAAAATCCGGCAAACACAACAAAGGAAGCGCTGTGGCTGGCGGCATATGGAATTGCGAGCGGGATTTACAGAGTGATCGTGTTTGGGGGCATTCTGCTGCTGGTGGCTGATCGTTTTCTGCTGCTCGGCATTCTGATGGCGGCGGTGTGCGCGGTGGCATGGGTGGCTGTCCCGACAGGCCGCCTCATAATGTACCTTGCTTCGAGCCCGCGCCTCGACCGGCATCGCATGCGCGCAGTTGTGGTGACCGCTGCGCTTGCTGCGGTGGTGATTGTTCCGCTCGAGGTTGTCCCTTTTCCGTATCACTTTCGTGCCCCCGGCATTGTGCGGAGTGCGGAATGGACCGAGGTGCGGAACGAAACTGCGGGCGTTTTCAATCGTATTCTGGCGAAGCCCGGCACCAGGGTTGTTGACGGCCAGCCGCTGATCGAATTGGTGAACGAAGAGCTTGACCTGCAATTGGCGGCGGCAAAGGCGCGCCAGGCCGAAGTGCAGGCCCGGATTCGACAAGCCTTGCAGGAGGCAGTTCCAAATCTGGCCCCGCTGACCAACCTCGCCCAAGCCGTCGCGATGGAAATTCGGCGTGTTGAAAACGACCGGAGCAACCTCGTTGTTCGGGCCAGACAATCCGGCCTTTGGGTTGCGCCCGGGATCGAGCAAAACCTCGGCCGATGGGTTGGGCGTGGCGCGGAGCTCGGGCTTCTGATTGAACCGGTGAGCTTTCATTTCCATGCAATCGTGCGGCAGGAAGATGGCGATCGATTGTTCGCCAGCAGCCTGAAAAAAGCCCAGGTCCGGCTTCGCGGTTCAGTGGGCACCCCAATTGATTCGCTGTCGTTGACCATTATTCCGGCGGATCAGCAAAACCTGCCTTCACCGGCGCTGGGCTGGCTCGGCGGAGGACCAATAGCAACCGCCTTGGACGACCGGCAGGGAATCCACGCGACCGAGCCGTTTTTTGAGGTGCGCGCGTCGCTTCAGAACACTGCTCAATGCCCCTTGCTCCATGGCGAATCGGGCCGGATTCGATTCGATTTGCCGTCCGAGCCACTGTTGCCGCGCTGGATACGCAGTCTGCGCCAGCTCTTGCAAAAGCGGTATCAATTGTGAGTCATCACACGTGCAAACGCCAACCGCAGAATACCGCAAGACCGACTTTCGCAGACCCAAGGAATTGTTCAAGGGCCTCGACGCAGGCGTGTATGCTCTGATCGGCATGTACAAACGCCGATCGACCACGGCAAGCAAACTGCTGGTAGAAGCAGAACGTATTGACGATCTCGCCCCCCAATACAAGGACCTGTCCAACCATCAGCTTCAGCAGCGCCTTTTCGAACTGCGCGAAAAATTCCGCCGCGGAATGCGAGACGAAACCGATGCACTTTTGCACAGCCTCGCTGCAATCAGAGAAGCAGCCGACAGACAGATTGGTTTGCGCCCGTTCGTGGTTCAATTGATGGGCGCGCTCGCCCTTTACCGTGGTTACCTTGCAGAAATGGCAACCGGCGAGGGCAAAACTCTCACCGCATGCCTGACAGGCGTTCTCTGGGCGTGGTCACGGAAACCGTGCCACGTGATTACCGTCAATGATTACCTCGTGCAGAGGGACGCCGATTGGCTCGGGCCGGTTTACCGGTTCTGCGGGGTTCGCGTCGGCGTGGTAACCGCGCTGATGCCGCCCGATGAACGCCGGAAAGGGTACGCGTGCGACATCACCTACGCCACAAGCAAGGAGGTGGTCGCCGATTTCCTCCGCGATTGCCTGAAGGTAATGTCAATACGTAACCCAACGCGCCGACTGATTAGGAGTCTTCTGGCACGGTCCAATGTCGAAACTGCCGGCGACCTCGTAATGCGCGGGCTCCATTCCGCAATTGTGGACGAGGCCGACAGCGTCCTGATCGATGAAGCTGTCACGCCTCTGATTATTGCGACGTTGCGCCCCAATGACACCTTGCGTGAGGCGGTCCTCAAAGCTCACGAAATCAGTTTGCCCTTCGAACCGTCCGTAGATTACACCGTTAATCTGCGATACAAAGAGGTGGAACTGACCTCAGCCGGACGGGAAAAACTCGAGCGATTGTGCGCCCAATTACCGGGGCTTTGGCGCGGTCCGCTGAGGCGAAGTGAGTTGATCAAACAAGCCCTCACAGCCCGCGAGTTTTATCATCAGGGCAAGCAATATGTCGTCCTTGACGGCAAAGTGGTGATCGTGGACGAGTTCACCGGCCGGCAGATGCCGCAGCGGACCTGGCGCGAGGGCATGCATCAGGCGATTGAAGCCAAGGAAGGCCTGCCACTTACAGACCCGAACGAGACCATTGCACGGATCAGTTTCCAGAGATACTTCCGGCTGTACCGCCGATTGGCCGGAATGACCGGCACGGCAAGCGAAGCCGCGGGTGAGTTTTGGCAGATATACGGTCTCCCCGTAGTGCAGATTCCAACCAACAAACCATGCATTCGCGCCCGTTATCCCGACCGCGTGTTCGGCCACGAAGAGGAAAAATGGACGGCAGTCGTTGAAGAGATCGAACGATTGCACGCGATCGGCAGACCCGTGTTGGTTGGGACGCGCAGCGTCATCGCAAGCGAATTGCTGGCACAGCGCCTCGATGCCCGTGGGCTCCCGTTCAAGGTGCTCAACGCCGTCCGTCACCAAGAGGAAGCTGTCGTCGTCGCGCTTGCCGGCGAAAAGGGACACATCACGATCGCTACCAACATGGCCGGACGCGGCACCGACATCAAACTCGGTGCCGGTGTCGCGGCAATGGGCGGGCTCCACGTCATCGCCACCGAACGACATGAGAGTGGCCGGGTCGATCGGCAACTGTTCGGAAGATGCGCGCGGCAGGGCGATCCGGGAAGCGCCCAGGCTTTCGTGAGTGTCGAGGATGAACTGATTCGGCGTTATCTGCCGGGGCCAATGCAACGGCAACTGGCGGCGGCCGTTCGCGCCGGCCTGCCGGGCGCAGACAAACTCGCGCATGTGGCATTTGCCCATGCTCAAAGAACTGCGCAGCGAATCGCCTTCAAAATGCGCAAGAACGTCCTTCGCACTGACGATTGGCTGGACGAATCACTCTCTTTCGCAACATCCGAGACTGGGGGATAACCAGCCCGCCTATTTCGCAGCCCGGCGCGGCTCGAACCAAAGTTGTCGTACGGGCAGTGCCCCGGCTGTTGCACCCTCTGATGAACGCTGTCGGTCACGCCGGTCTGCGAAATATCCCCTGCGACTCCGTCGCAAGGAAGAGCGCGCTGATCCCAATGGTTTCTCACGCCCTGCCGCGGATGCAGTGGGCGTTGGCAGGCGCGAAGCGTTTGGAGTGCGACAGCTTGCTGCCGCTTTGTTTTCATGCCCAAACAACGTGTCTGTCCCCATATCGGCATCCGAGTGGTTCCTCCGCACACTTCGGCAGCCGCCGATCGGAACAAGGGGCAATTTGGGGACCACGCCGCAATCCGGGGTCAAAACCCAAACGACGAGCCTGTCACCTTATTTGGGTTCGCACGCAGACAACGAGCCTGTCACTTTGTCCGACTCACTCCCAAAGGCCACACCGTGTTTGGCCCTCGGCTGCGTTCGTTACAGCCGTAACGGATTTGATCTCACACTAAGTCACTTGTGTTGGCTGATGGAATATGTCCGAAAATCGACTTTGCACCCGCCCCTATGACTTTGCTGCTATGCCATATCAGAACAACAGATCTTGATCCGGCAAGATCGGCTTGCCATTGGCAATGACCGGATGTGTCCAAGATGGTTGCTGGGTTCGGTCGGCGTCCAGAATTTGATTGAAAACTTAGCCCCAAGGGAAACTCGGTGCAGCG
>JAAYVR010000085.1 GCA_012517065.1 Verrucomicrobiota bacterium
ACAAAGCGGCAGTAAGCTGCCGCACTCCAAACGCTTCGCGGCTGCCAACGCCCACTGCATCCGCTGAGGCCATATGGGGACGGGCACGGAGTTTGGGCATAGAGACAAAGCGGCAGCAAGCTGCCGCACTCCAAACGCTTCGCGCCTGCCAACGCCCACAGCATCCGCTGAGGCCATATGGGGACAGGCACGGAGTTTGGGCATAGAGACAAAGCGGCAGTAAGCTGCCGCACTCCAAACGCTTCGCGCCTACGAACGCGTACTGCATCCACGGCAGCGCGTGAGAAACCATTGGGATCAGCGCGCTCTTCCTTGGGACGGAGTCGCAAGGCATATTTGCCTGGCCGGCGTGGCTGATGGTCCGGGTGGTGCAAGAGCCGGCGGCGTTACCCGTCAGGCGACCTTGGTTGCGGATGGGCCGGGCTTGGAAATATGTAAGCCAAGCCTCCTGTTGGTTTCAGATGGTGCTTTGACGGAGCAACCAATCTACAAACTGGCGGTCTGGGTCAGGAAGTTCATAGTTGCTGATTTCATGTGGCAGCACCCAGGCGATTGCTGAGCACTCGAGTGGTTTCGGCTGGCCGGCAATGATCTTGCATTTGAAGAATTGCAAGATAAGCGGTGGATTGTTGTGAGGATAACTAGCGGTAAAGAGGGGTGGGCCGACTTGGGCCTTGATGCCGAGTTCCTCGAAAAGCTCGCGTTTGAGAGATTGAGCTGGTTTTTCGCCCGGTTCGCGTTTGCCGCCTGGGAACTCCCAAAGCCCTGCGAGTTTGGGTGGGTGTGAACGCTGGGTGAGGAGGAGGCGCCCGTTTTGGAGGATTACTGCGGCGACGACCTCGATTTTGTTTTCTTGAGAGATGTGCTGAGGGGACATTATCGGCCGACGCTGCGGTAGATGAATCCGAGCCTTTTCATTTCTTCCGGGTCAAAGAGATTACGGCCGTCGAAGATGATTGGCTGGGCCATGACTCTTTTTGCGTGTTCGAGGTCCAACTGTTTGAACTCTTCCCATTCGGTTGCGATAACGAGTGCGTCGCATCCTTCGGGGACATCGTTCATGTTATCGAGGTAAGTTGCGTCGGGGAGGAGAGGGCGTGCTTTACCCATTGCGCGCGGGTCGTGGACCCTGAGGATGGCGCCTTCGCGGCGTAGGCGATGGCAGAGTTCGATTGCTGGGGAGCAGCGGACATCGTCGGTGTTCTGTTTGAACGCGAGGCCGAGCACGCCGATGACCTTGTCTTTGAGGACCCAGAGAGTATCAGTGATTTTCTTGACGAACCGGTCCATTTGTTGGGCATTGATTTTTTGGACTTCACGGAGTAGTCCGAATTCGTAGCCCAACTGCTGGGAGATGGCGATGAACGCGCTGAGGTCCTTTGGGAAACAACTGCCGCCGAACCCGATCCCTGCGTTTAGGAAAGAAGTGCCGATGCGGCGGTCCATACCTATGCCCATGGCGACCTGTTGAACATTGGCGCCACATGCTTCGCAGATCACGGACAGCGCGTTGATGTAAGAAATCTTGAGGGCAAGGAAGGAGTTGGCAGCGTGCTTGATAAGTTCCGCCGAGTTGATGTCGGTGACTATTATTGGCGCATTGAAGGGTGCATAGACCTCTTTCATTGGTGGCACAGGCCGCTGTGACGAAACGCCGATGACAATTCTATCCGGATGCATCAGGTCGTGGACAGCGAATCCTTCGCGGAGAAACTCGGGGTTGCTTACGACATCGAATTCGACCTGTGTCTTGGAGTATCGTCTGATGGTTTCGGCGACCTTTTCACCGGTTCTGACGGGTACGGTGCTTTTGTCCACCACGATCTTGTATTCGGTGAGACACGCAGCGATTTCCCTTGCGACCCGTTCGATTGCTGTGAGGTCAACGGATCCGTCCGGCAATGGCGGTGTTGGTACTGCGATGAAAACTATGTCGGCTGCTTCTACTCCTTCGCGGACAGTGTGTGCGAAGCGGAGGCGGCCGGCGGCGACGTTGTTTTTTACGATTTCTTCCAAACCGGGCTCGTAGAGGGGCATGGAGCCTGCCCGGAGCAGATTTATTTTCGCGGTGTCATTGTCAACGCACACAACGTTGTGCCCGACTTCGGCAAAGCATGCGCCGGTTACGAGCCCAACATATCCCGTGCCGATAATGGAAATTCTCATTGCCAGTTTGCGGGCTGTCGCATTGGCAGCGTGAACAAAGGCCTCGGTTGAAGTTCGCGGAGGCCCGTGGTGTTGCACAGCGATGGACGATCAAGCGAACGGTTCATTTTGTTTGTGTGTTAGGTTGCGTGGGTGTGGCGGGTGCGTTGGTTGCAGTGGCAGGACGCTGTTGTGTTTGGGCTGCGTTCTGTGTAGCGGTGGCCGAGTTGGTCTGCGTTGTTGATCCAGCGCGTTGAGCTGATGAAGCGGGGGAACTCGATGATGCTGCTGGTTGGGTGGCGGCGACCAGTTCCGGATGCTTGCGGAGAAGGCGCTCGCGCCGGTTGGCGGCTTCGGCAGCGACCGAGCCGAAGACGTTGGGTTTGTTGAGTTCATCGTACAACCGAAGCGCCTGCTCCGGCTGGTTTTTCTGCTCATGAATGATGGCCAGATGCAGCCTTGCGCGGGCTGCAGCAGGTTCGGTCGGGTACTGGTTGATGACCCGTTGATAAGCGCTCATGGCTTCTTCGACCTTGTCTTGGGCGTCGAGGCAACTTGCGATGCCGAGGGCGGCAATGGGCGCCAGCGGACTGTTGCTGTAATTGGCGATGAACTTTTCGAACTTGGCCTGTGCCTCTGGATACTTTTGTTCGTCGAAAAGGTCGGATGCCGCAAGGAGGAGCGCCCGTTGTGCTGCGCTTGTGCCGGGATGGGACTCGACGACTTTGAGCAGATCGTTTGCGGCGGGCCCGCGGGTTGAGTCTTCGGTGCCGGGCCGATCTTTCAGGGCGAACAGTGCGCGTTCGGCTTCGCGTTGGGTTGTTTTTCGGTGCCAATCATAGACGTAACCGGCGACGATGATCGCCAAAACGAGCAGACCTCCGGCGATGACTTGTTTGCGGTTAAGCTCAAGCCATGCCAGCGCTTCGTAAAACCACGTTGATTCAGACGGCTCAGGATTCATAAAAGGCTTGTATTTTTTGGCTCGGACGCAAAAACGCAAGCCGAATAATGACTTGCAGGGTTGGACCGGACGAAGTATAAGCGAAATAGCGATGAAAACCGAGCACTTGCAGTTCCCTTGGTACCGCCGAAACTGGCCGGCATTTACTCTGATCGAACTTCTTGTTGTTATCGCCATTATCGCGATTCTGGCGTCGATGCTTTTACCTGCGCTTGGGCGTGCCAAGCTTAAAGCGACCTGTGCCACGTGCCTGAGCAATCAAAAGCAACTTGTTCTGGGCTGGCAGATGTATGCGTTGGACAACGACGACAGGTTGTTGCCGACGTCATACACAGGCGCAGAAGGCACGATGAACCTGTACGCGGGCGGGTTTTGGGTCGGGCCGGTCCCGGACATAACGACGGGCATTCCCGAGACCGAGGCGATGCGCAGAGTGGCGGCCGGCATGTCGAATTCGCCATTGTACAAGTACAATTACTGCAAAGCGATCGGCGCCTATCATTGTCCCGGAGACATCAGGACCAAAGCGTTGCGTCCTGGGCGCGGGTGGGCATGGGACAGTTACTCGAAAGCGGACGGGATGGCGGGCGGCATGTGGTCCGGGATCAAGCCGTACGCAAAGAGCACTCAGATCACCGAGCCTTCGATGTCGTTTGTTTTCATCGAGGAAGCAGATCCGCGCAGCTACAACAACGGGACGTGGGTGTTGGATGTGAACCCGCCCGGGTGGGTGGATCCTTTTGCAATTTTTCACGGGGACGTGAGCACATTTGGGTTTGCAGACGGGCACGTTGAACTTCACCGTTGGCTTGAATCAACGACCATCAAGGCTGCGCGGGACTCTGCGCGCGGCATACAGAGCTTTTATTGGAGCGGCGGGAACATACGGAACAGGGATTTCACCTGGGTGTGGGACCGGTTCCGGCACGTGGACTGGAAACCACTCAAATAACTGTTGCTGGATTGAGGTCACCTGCCTGCGAGTGAGGAGCAAGCGAACGGTCAGAAAGGCAGAGGCGGCTGTTTCCCTTTTTAGAGACACAACCGCGGTGGTGGCGGGAAAACCACTTTCTCCGAACAGGCAAGACCATTATTCATTCTCGCTGCGATGCGGAGGTTGGCCGGCTCTTGACTACGGTTTCAGTTCTTCTGCCAGCAGCGTGGTAAACACCTGTCTTCCATGCGCGTTGAGGTGTGTCAGGGTGGCGAACTGTGCATCTGGCATTGTGGTTGGAAGCTTAGTCAACAGGATGTCTGCATCGAGCCAGCGGCCCAGATTATTCAGCATTTCGCGGTAAACGCGGTCGTTATCCGGCTGGGCAATTGAGGCGGGGAGAGGAGTCAATCCGACTGCGATGCGGGCGTTGGGAGGGCAGATTTTATGGAACTGTTGAGCTTCCTTTTGGAACCTTGGTGCGATGCGGTACTCGGTGTTTGCAGGTGTTTTGGCGGGGTCAAACGTGTGGGGATCGACGAGGCTCCCTTGCTGGGCCGTGAGTTTGCGCCAGAGGTCGTGGGTGAAGCCATAGGCACGTCCGTACTGACCAGGGAGCGGGATTGGGATTAGACGTCCGAACAAACGTTCGCGCACCAGGTGGACGCCGAGGAGGTCAACCGTGCGAATCCATGGACGGGGCGAAGTCGGTTGGAAGGTTGAATTCAGAGTTTTGTTTGTGGATTGCAGGCTCAGAGCTGTTCTGAGGAGCGCGGTGTGGTGTGTTGATGATTCGCCCAGTCGCAGGGTTTGTGGATGGATTAGGAGGACGACGGTATCGAGTTGGTCCGGGTTGATTTGTGCGAAGCGGTTTACGAGATGCGCGTGGGACTCGAGGTCAACGTAGCTGAAGGTTGCCAGATTGAGTGTGGGCTTTGCCAGTATGGCAGAGAGCCGCGGCGTATCTACATCCATGAGGCAGGACGAATCGCCGACGAGCAGTATTTGAGCGTTATGCCGTTGGCTGGCGGCCCATGATTGGTGAAGGAGGATTGTTCTATCCATGTCCAATATTGGCCAAGGCGCGGGCAACGCGCCCGCCTGCGACAACATATGAAAGAGTGCGCCAATCAATGTCAGAGCTAGTATTGGTCCGAGCACAACTGGTGCGGTTTCACGGGGATTGGTCTGGTATTCGTGGCTTGTCATGGCGCGGTTAGAATTGGAAGTAGATGAACGGTAGGGCATCGCGTCGCCAACTGAAAACTATCAGCCACAGCAACAATCCTTCGAGCAGCGCGCGAAGCCACGGTCGAATCCGGACGGGCGCCAGCATATCTTTTGTGCGGGCTTGCCACGCCATCATCAGTATGATAGGCGCGGAATAAACGATGAGGTTGGCGATGTAGCTTCCGAGCCATGCCGGGGAATTCAGTGAGGTTAGCGCTTTTGTAAGGACAAGTGCGTCACCGACGGAGTTTGCGCGGAACAGAATCCATCCGTACAAGATGAATGCCAACGCTGCTGCGTGTGCCGTTGCGCGGATGAAGAGTCCACTCGAGAGGGCAGGGTGCCGTTCGCGCCAGAACCGGTGTGCGACCAGGCCGAGGCCGTGCCAGATTCCCCACAGGACGAAATGCCAGCCTGCCCCGTGCCAGAGGCCGCCAAGGAACATTGTTACCATGAGATTGGCGTAAGTGCGCTTGCGACCGCGCTTGTTGCCACCGAGGCTTATGTACAAATAGTCGCGGAGCCACGAGCTGAGACTGATGTGCCATCGTCGCCAGAACTCGCGTGGGTTTGGGGCGAAATATGGCAATCTGAAGTTTTCCATCAACTCGAAGCCGAGGATTTTTGCAAGGCCGCGGGCGATGTCGGAGTAACCTGCGAAATCTCCAAAAATCTGTAGAGCGAATGCGACTGTTGCGAGCATGACTGCGGGCGCTGAATCGACGGGGTCTTGGTAAACCATTTCGACGAGCGGGGCGAGGTTGTCGGCGACAACGACTTTTTCGAACATTCCCCAAATGACCAGCCAAATTCCCTCGGTGATCTTCTGGTCTGTGACGATTCGTGTCTGGGCGAATTGTGGGAGGAGGTTTTGGGCGCGTTCGATTGGCCCGGCCACCAATTGAGGAAAAAAACAAACGTATGCGAGGAACTGCAGCAGGTCTTTGGTGGGCGGGATTTGTCTTCTGTACACGTCGATTGTGTAGCTCATGCTCTGGAAAGTGTAGAACGAGATGCCGACGGGCAGAATGAGGTTCCATGTTCGTGGTTCGGCGTGAATTCCGAGTTGAGCGAGGCCGGCAACAACCGAGTCAACGAAGAATCCGCAGTACTTGAAGAAGCCGAGCACGCCGAGGTTCACGATGATGCTCATGGCCAACCACCTTTGGCGGTGTTGCTGGTTGTTCGAGTCGTGGATGAGGATGGCAGCCGCGAAGTCCACAATGCTTGTGAACGCGAGCAAAGGCACAAACCGCCAGTCCCACCAGCCATAGAAAACGTAGCTGGCAATCACTATCAATGCGTTGCGGGCCCGCAGATTGCTGCGTACCATGTAGTACAGCAGTCCGAAGGCGCCGAAAAAGAGCAAGAATGCGTCCGAATTGAACAACATTTCTGAACCGGAATTGACCGGGCTGGCTGTGACGCGCTACTTTAACAAGACGCGCCGGAGCGAAAGTGCGTCGGCACGTTCGAAACCGGTTGGTTGGACGCGGCACTGCCTTCGGCAGCATCGCAAATCGCGGGATTTGGGACAAGACATGGCTGATTTGGACAACAGGCGGCGAAGAGTTACGGCTGTTTGCGGGAACGGCTTGGGAAAGGTGTCGTCGTTCGCCAGGGACTGCGCGGGGACGTTCGAGGCTGTTTCCGGCTCTGCTGGCCTGACTGGTGGAAGAATGGCTGCCAGGGGCCGCATTCTGGCGTTTACGTTGATTGAGCTGCTTGTGGTGATAGCGATCATCGGGCTTTTGGCCGGGCTGTTGCTGCCAACGTTGTCGAAGGCAAAAGCCCGCGCCCAGCAGATTCACTGTGCAAACAATCTGAAGCAAATTGGGATCGCGACGCTCGTTTATGCCCAGGACAACAACGGGCTGGTGCAGGTGAACGAACCGTTGAAACAGGGTGTTACGTGGGCGTCGTTGCTGAGCTCGAATCAGAGCCTTCGCCCTTTTGAGCTTTTTCTTTGTCCGACCTATCCGCCTTTCAGGTTTACGAACTGGATTCGGACTTACGGGGTGCGGATTGATCCCCCGACCAACGCGGTGCAGGGTAATTTCGAGCAATATCTGAGGGTCGAAAGCGTTCATAATCCAACCGAGTATTTGCATGTTGCGGACACGACGAGCCGGGGCCGGCAAGGTGTGGGGGCGCAACAGTTCTATTGTTTCCGCGCGGCGAGCGAGAAGGAAGTCCATGCACGGCACAATCTGCGGGCGAACGGGCTGTTTCTCGATGGCCACCTCGAGTCTTGCAACCGGCAGCGCTTGGAGACGCTTGGGATCACAGGCTTGTTCGAGGCCGACACGGTCCCGGGTTATTTCGGGGGGAAATAGTTGGTGAAATTGATGCCAATTCCGCGCAGGCGTGACGGAATTCCGGTCGGATGAAGCGACTGTTTCAGTTTGCTGGTGTTGCTGCCGCACTGATGTTGGCGGTGGCGGTTGTATGGTTTGTTGTGCCGCATGGAGAAGGAGCGTTGCGGAATCGGGCGATTGCGAGGCGCCAGTTGGCTATTCAGGTTATGGGCGAGTACTTGGCCGAGCGCATGCCGGGAGCGAACACTTTGGTTTTGGGAAATCCATTCACGCAACTTCGCGGCCAGACGGCAGAGGTTTATGCGTACGAAGACGCTGCATTGAAGGGATTTAAAAACGGCGGGCGCGACAGACTTGTGCTGTGCGGTGTTGAGTATCCCGAGCTGATGTCTGCGGCTGTTCAGGATCCGTCTTTGGTGCCCATTCCTGCGGATACAACGACGCCGCTTAGTTTTTTGTGTGTGGAAGGTTCGTGGGACAGGGTGTTGGCGAAACATCCCGGGGTTGAATTGGTGGTGAGTCTCATTGGTTTGCCGGCGGACATTCAACGGCTCGCGGCATGGAAAGACGGAAGGCCGAAATTCGCATTCATTTTCCCTGATTTCAGGGTGCTTGGTGATGTTGATGCTGTGGTTGCAGCGTTCAAGTCCGGCAAGATCATTGCGGCGGTTGTGAATCATCCGAATGCGCCACCGGAGTCAGAACCCATGGCTCGGGCGGTCAAGGATGAATTTGAGCGGAGGTTCATATTGGTGAATGCGGGCAACTGTGAAGTGGTGTTGCGTGCACTTTCCAGCCGATAAACGTTCGGGCGAGGGATTTGCGTTCGTTGCGGTGGCAGGGCTCTTTGGCATTGAGCTGTTACTTGCCGTCGTGGCACATGGGATGCTGTAGCAGCGGGGGCGCTTCGTTCCGATGTCAGTGCTTGCCAGCATTGGCAAGGGCGGTATTCTGGACAAAAATACATTGAACTAACTCAACCAAACACACGCTCATGGCAACTTCATTATCTGATCGCTTGGGAGTATGCAGTTGGTCGCTTCAGCCGGAATCGGCCGACGATTTGCTGGCGAAGCTGGCTCAAACCGGAATCTCAAAGATTCAAATAGCTCTTGATCCGATACGTGAGAACAAAGGAGGGGCATGGACCGGCTTTGCGAAGAAATGTGCCAGTCAGAATGTCAAATGCGTTTCCGGAATGTTTGCCACAGTTGGTGAGGATTATTCGACGCTCGAGTCGATCAAGCGAACTGGCGGTGTGGTTCCCGACCACACTTGGGAAGAGAACTGGCGCAACATACAAGCGGACCTCGAGCTTGCGGCGCAGCTCGGGCTGCCTCTGGTGACATTTCACGCGGGCTTCTTGCCGCACGATGAGAATGATCCGCAATACCGCAAGCTCCAAGACCGGATCAGGCAGATAGCAGAGCTGTTCGCCAAGCGCGGCATTACGCTGACGTTCGAGACGGGGCAGGAAACAGCCGAAACGCTGCGCGGTTTTCTTGAGAAACTCAATTGCCCCGGAGTAGGGGTGAACCTGGACCCGGCCAACATGATACTCTACGACAAGGGAAATCCGATCGACGCTTTGCGCGTTCTGGGGCCATGGATTCGCCAGTGCCACATGAAAGATGCGCGCCGGACCAAGGTCCCCGGCACGTGGGGCGAAGAAGTGGTTTTGGGAACGGGCGAGGTGGACTGGCCCGCGTTCCTTTCCGGGCTGGAAAAACTGGGCTTTGCCGGGTATTTGTGCATCGAACGCGAAGCAGGGAATCAGCGCGTCGCTGACATTCGAACGGCGAAGGAATTCCTCGAACGCGTGGCTGCCGAAGTTCGGTGATCTCGCGTCGCGTATTGACAACAACAATCAACCAATCAAGCACCATGGTAAACGTAGGAGTAATTGGGCTGGGGTTCATGGGACTCACCCATATTAGAGCTTATCTGAAAATACCTCAGGCGCGCATAGCGGCGATTTGTGACGCGGTGCGTCTGCCAACCGACGGGAACCTGTCGAGCATCGCGGGCAATATTGCGACGACGGACAAGATTCAATTGGACATGTCGGTCGTGAAGGCGTACCGGGATTACAAGGAGTTGCTAGCCAACCCGGACGTGCAACTTGTGGACATCTGCTTGCCGACGCCGTTGCACGCGCGCGTCTCGATAGACGCATTGAATGCGGGCAAGCATGTGGTCTGCGAAAAGCCACTGGCGCGCACGGTGCAGGACTGCAAAGCAATCGTGGAAGCCGCACGTAACGCACGCGGGTTTTTCATGCCGGCGATGTGTTTGCGGTTCTGGCCCGAGTGGGTTTGGGTGAAACAGGCAATTTCCGGGAATCGTTACGGGCGCGTTCTGTCGGCTCATTTCACTCGGTTGTCTGCTCCGCCGGGCTGGAGCCAGTCAACTTACTTGAAAGGCGCCGATTCCGGAGGCGCTCTGTTGGACTTGCACATCCACGACACTGATTTCGTTCAGTTCTGTTTTGGCCGGCCGCGTCGTGTGTTTTCCACCGGGCTGAGCAAGATCAGCGGTGCGATAGATCATGTCGCCACCCAGTATGAGGTCAACGGAGGCGCATCCGTTTTCGCAGAAGGCTCGTGGCTTATGCCGCAATCGTTCGGGTTCAAGATGGCTTATCGCGTTCTGTTCGAAGGTGCACTGGTCGATTACGACAGCAGCCGCGGATCAGACGCTCTCAAGCTGTACGTGGACGGAGAAGAACCGCGATTGATACGGTGTGAAGGTGGCGATGGCTATGTGGGCGAGCTGCAGCACATGATCGAATCAATTGAATCTGCTCGCCCGCCGTCGGTGGTAACTGCAGCCGATGGGATGACCGCGGTTGAGATTTGCGAAGCAGAGGAACGCTCCATCCAGACCGGCCAACCAGTTTCGCTGGGTTGACAGTCTCGATCTGCCAATTATGACCGAATGGCTGCGCGCGGTTTGGGTGTGCAGAGGAGTAACTGTTTTGCCCGGAACACTGCGTTAAGGGGCACTTTTTGCCATGTCATGGGCACGATGATTTTTCCATGAAGCGGGTGGATTCCCAACATTGGCCCGCCCCGAAGAAGCTGTTTCGCCGCTGGCAAAAGCGGAAGAACAAGCTGTTGGACAACTTGCCTGCGCTCTTGGAGCGCTGTCGGGCCACGGGCAGGGCCGAGTTGGTGCATGAACTGCGGGTGGCACTCCGGCGATTGCGGTTCTATCTCCGGCTTGGCTGGCCTTTGCTTGGCCGTGAGGATGTGACGCGGTTTCTCGGATGGGCGCGGCGCATCTCGAGGGCGAGCGGGCCAATCCGGGACCTCGACGTTGCGCTGGAGTGGTTGCAGGGGCGCTGCCACGCCGAGGAGGTCATCGAGCGAATTCTCGAGAAACGCGCCAAGGCATGGCAACGATTCGCTGCGCTCTTGAAAGTGCCCGGCAAAGCCCTCTTGGATCGGCTGCAAAAGAACAAGAACACCGCCAAAGCGCGCAACAAGCTTGCCAAGCGATATAAGAAGATCGAATCGCGGATTCGATCCGACGTTTGCGGTGATGCAACAGTATTCTTCAAGCTCAACGAGGAACAACAACACCGAGTGAGGCGCCTCTTGCGCCGTTGGCGGTACCAGCGTGAGATCGGGCTTCAGCGCAGAAATGCCAGAGAAGACAAGCTGCTTTCCGCCCTCATTGAATTGCAGGAGGCCACAGGCGCCCGCCAGAATTTGATTTTGGTCGAGCACGCTCTGAAATGCTTCCGGAATCTGCCCTACGTAAACGATCTATGCCGCGCGCTTGCCGTTGAGCAGGCGCTGGCCACGGACCGAATTCGCGCGGCCTTTCGGGCCCTTTCACCTTTTTGTCCGAAAGGCGCCTGAGCGCCTGAAGAGTGTGCCGGGCTGTGGAACTGCCACAGGCTACCGGCGCAGATTCCGGTTCCGGGGCGGGCAAATAATTTGCGCGGCGATGGATTGCTCGTTTTGGGCCCCACTGTGATGGTGCGAATTGCGATTGCTGTGATTGCGGGGTTGGCCTTGACCGCGGCATTTCCGAAGCCCGGCTGGGCCGGCCTTGCATGGATTGCGCCAGGAATACTGTTGGGAAGTGCGCTTGGCAGCCCACCAAAACGGGGGTTCTGGCTCGGGTATGCAGCCGGGATTGCCCATTACCTCACATCTCTGCATTGGCTCTTATACAATCCGTTTCCGGCGGGGGCGGTGGCAGGATGGTTGGCACTGTCGGCTTACCTGGCTTTTTACCCTGCCATTTGGACGTGGGCATGCATCATGCTTTTGCCGGCGTCGGCAGCGCCGAGTAGAACAGCTTCTCACCCAGCATCAACCGGCTCAGCAGGTTATGGATTGACCGCGCAATTGGTGGAATCCGGCTGGGCGGGACGCCTCAAATGGTCCATTGCCTGCGCAATAATGTGGGTTGCGCTCGAAATGATTCGAGCAAGGTTTTTGACGGGTTTTCCATGGAATCTGTTGGGGGTGTCGCAGTTGCCACTGACGGCGTTGATTCAGATTTCGGCGGTTACAGGTGTCTATGGGTTGTCATTTCTTGTTGCGTGGGGGTCGGTTTCTCTCTTGTGTGCGGTTGTGAAGCTTGTCGCACAGGTGACTGGGCCCGTTGACCTTGGACCCGTGGCGCGTCGGCCGTTCAAATCCGCGGGCACAATCGGCGTGCGAAGCAGCGACTTGTTTTTCAGGACGTTCAGGGTGGCGCTTTTGGCGGAGATTGGATTGCCCTTGCTCGCGGTGTTGGTGATAACGTTCGCTGGCGGAGCGCGGCTTGCGCGAAGCCAGACTGAGACACGGGAGATCAAGTTGGCGCTTGTGCAACCGAGCATCCCACAACGCCTCGTGTTTGATCCGCGCGAAGCCACTAACCGATTCAACGCGATAATGAAACTGAGCGAACTGGCATTGGCGGCGCGCCCTGACGTGCTGGTTTGGCCGGAGGCGTCGCTTCCCAGCTTTGAAGCCGCTCATTTCCAGATGTTGACCAACATGATCGCCAACCATCACGTCTGGATGATATTCGGTGCCGACGACGTTGTCCCGCGGCGTGACGCAGAACGCGAGAACGCATACGACTTTTTCAACAGTGGATTCTTGTTCGACAGGCAGGGGCGCTACGTGAGCGCGTATCGCAAGAGGCACCTTGTGATCTTTGGAGAATATGTGCCTTTGGAGCGATGGTTGCCGTTCATGCGATATCTGACCCCGGTCGAGGCAAGTTTTACTCCCGGGCCGGGACCTGTGCGCTTCAGTCTCGACGACCTCGGCGCCGTCACTTCGTTGCTGATATGCTTTGAGGACGTTCTGCCGCACCTTGTCAGAGAATACGTCGAGCCAGACACCGATTTCTTGCTCAATCTCACCAACGACGCATGGTTCGGCGAGAGCGCTGCACAATGGCAACACGCTTTCAACGCCGCATTCCGCGCCATCGAGAACGGGTTGCCAATGGTTCGTTGCACCAACAATGGACTAACCTGCTGGATCGATGCTTTTGGGCGGCTTCGCGATGTCGGATTCAGTGCGCGCGATGATGTCTATGGAGCGGGGTTCAAGTTGATTCACCTACCCTTGCTGTCGGGTGGCAAACCCCGCGTGCCAACATTTTATACGCGGCACGGCGACGTGTTTGGCTGGGGATGCGTGCTGGTGGGCACTGCAATGATGATCACTGTTTTTCTCCGGTCTGTTTTTCGCCCGGGTGTTCCATGCCCTAATCCGGAAATCTCACCGGCCAACCTCCCGAATCCACCCGTTTCTTCAGCACAGTGAGATCTCCGGGGGCAGGCACATTGTTTTCGGCGTCATGGCGATATGGGGACAGGCACGCTGTTTGTGGTGTGCGCGGAGCGCCTGCGGTGGCTTAAGGTCGATTTCATGAACGCCAGGGCGCCCTATCCTTGGCGTGCCGGACCTGTGACAGACAGTTTTATTGTCTCCGCGTTTACGCCAGAGTGTAGTTGGTGTCTGTCCTGAATACGGTGCGCCCTGCTTTCGTGAAAGCGTGCATGACAAGTATCGGACCAGACACTTTGGCTTGCGTCTTGGTCACAAAATCGCAAGCATCATCCCATGAAAGAGCACAAACCAACTTCATCGAAAAAGTTCTATCATGTTTTGACCCGGCGTGGTTTTCTGTCTGTGGGCTTTTTTGCAGGCGCGGCATGCGCAGTATGCCCGGTCTCACTCGGCGCTGAAAGGAAACGCACAGTGGTGGTCTGGTCGGAAGGTACAGCACCCAAAGACGTTTACCCCCACGACATCAACACAGTTATTGCCGAGGGTCTCAAGTCGCTCAGCGGATGGGATGTTCGCATTGCAGGTATTGACCAACCGGAACAAGGGCTGCCGAAAGATCTACTCAATACTGCGGATGTGCTAATGTGGTGGGGGCACAAAAGGCATGGCGAGGTCAAAGATGAGCTGGTTGACCGCATCGAACGCCGCGTCAAAGAGGAAGGCATGGGTTTCATATCACTCCATTCGTCGCACTTTGCAAAACCCTACAAGCGTCTCATGGGCACTCCGTGCAGTTGGCGCGAGTACAAAGCCGACGGCACTTCGGTTCGAGTAATCGTCAAGCTGCCGGACCATCCAATTGCCAAAGGTCTTAAGAATTTTGATCTGCCAAAGATAGAACGCTACGGCGAACCGTTCAGAGTTCCTGAGCCCGAAGCCGTCGTGTTGGACGGAATCTATAAGAAGCCCGATGGCACAGAGGAACCAGGGCGCATGGGCATGTGCTGGACGGTTGGCAAAGGGCGCGTCTTCTACTTCACTCCCGGCCACGAAACCTACGACGATTTTTACCGTCCGGAAGTCCGCTTGATAATGCACAATGCCGTGGAATGGGCTGCTCCGAAAATCTGACCCGCATATTCTACGTCCTGATGCATCTGTAGAGTCGCAGCCGTGACACCCGCTGTGCGTTCGGCGGATCAGAATTCAGCAGCGATGCATTGAGGAATGCGATCACTTGCGGGGATATGGGTATAGCGCCCAGGCTCAAAGGTATGAGTGGCAAACCGGCAATCTCGCCGGCTGCCTGACCAGGAACGCCCGGCTCGCCGGATTCGGTTGACTGCAGACATCGGTAAAAACTACTGTTCTTTCGTGTGGTGCGACGAACGCATCGAGTTGCTCGGGAGTCTTCGGGCACACGGCCCGCAAGGGAGGACGGGTGTATGCATGTCTAAGCTGCCAGGCGACTTCCAATCATTGCGTTCGGTCGTCCTTGTCAAGCAATCAACCCATGCGGAGTCTGCACATATGAAATCGTATCGGACTGTTAACCTTCGAATATCCAACCGGATCGCCATTGTGGCATGCGCCGCTGCATTTGTGGGATGGGCTGCAGTTGTGCACGCGTTGCCCATCATTACCGCTGTCGAGGAAATTGGCGGCGACACTGACCGTCCAAGCGCGAAATTCACCGGCCAGACGTTTAACATTGAGAATCCATTCGGAACGGTGCTGGTTGCGAATTACACCGTCCCCCTGTTTGGAGAAGACGCCAAAGCGATGACGGACCGCACGCACGAATACAACTCGATTAGTGCGGCCCTTCCTTTGCCATCTTACCTTGTCGGTGGCGAATACATCGTGATCGCCAACAACAACAGGGACAACAACCAATTCCAACTCAATATCACTGTTTCGGAGCCTTGTTTTGTGTACCTGTTGATAGACAATCGGCGAAGCGACGGTGCGAACGCCGACCCGCCGTTTGCTGCCCATGGCGACCCCGAGTACTGGCCTGACATGATGTGGGTCGCAGCCGAGGGATTTGCACCCGTGAAAACGGGATTGAACCGCGCAGCCAATCCGGATTGGCCAGATGAAATCGGAATCGACGAAAGTGCTGACGGCAGCATCAACCAGTATTCGTCTGTCTATTTCAAATCGGTCGAAGCCGGCACCTTTTCCATTTATGAGTTTGGTGAAGCTGGCCGCAATATGTATGGCGTCGTTGTGAAAGGGCTGCCGACTTCTGTCAACAATCCACCGGTTATCAGCGAGATCAAACCCTCCAACAACACCCTGTTTTACGATCCAGCGCGCGGCCTGAGTTTCAAGGCGACAACTGTAGCTCCGAATCGATTGGACCCGCAGAACATCAAGGTTGTCTTGAACGGCACCGACGTTTCAGCTCAATTGGCAATCGGTGGAACGTCAACCGAACGCACTGTTTCGTTCACAGGGCTCGTCAAGAACACAGCCTACTCGGCCAACATATCTGTTTCGGACCAGGCTGGCCGGACCTCGACTGCGGACATTCGGTTCGACACCTTTGATTCCGCCGGTGTGGTGCTGATCGAGGCCGAGGATTACAATTATGACAACGGCAAGTTCCTCTCGACGCCAACCCCGGCGGGCTACGACGGATTGGCGGGCACACCGGATGTGGATTATCACGATGGCAGCACCACAACCGCCGGTGTGTATCGCACGAGCGACTTCGTTTCATTGGGTGCATCCGCTGATGCTCCGCGAGAGCCATTCATCAGTACAGGAGCGACAGATTACCAGGTCACCGGGTTCCGCAGTGGCGACTGGATGAATTACACGCGCAACATTAACGCAAACACCTACAACATTTTTTTGCGCGTCGCAAACGGCAGCCCGCAGACAATACGTCTGGATCAAATAGTCGGCGATGCTGCTGTTCCGACACAGACATTGCTGCCGCTCGGTTACTTCGACGTGCCCAGTCTCGCCGCCTACAGCTATGTGCCTCTCACGGATGTTGCCGGCCACCTTGTTGCCGTTTCTTTCTCGGGGACAACGACTCTGAGACTAACGGCGCGCGCATCCGCCAATCCGAATTCGCAGCTCAACTACATAATGCTTGTGCCAGTATCTGGAACTCGCCCGCCGTACGTGAGTCATGTCTCGCCGGCTAACAACGCATTTGACGTGCCGCCGGACGCTGTCGTGGAAGCGACTATTATCAACGGATCAACCACAGTTGCCCCACAAGATGTTAAACTGACATTCAACGGTGCGGATGTCTCAGGTGCAGCCACAGTGACGCCACTCGGCAGTGGTCTCACGGTCCGATACGACCCGCCCGGATCGCTCGCGTTGAACACGCAGTATCCTGCACGATTGTCGTTCACGGACAATCAGGGCGCCTCTTTCGCGGTCGATTGGGTGTTTGCCACGAAACCGTTTGCCCAGGTCATCACCAGCGTGGTTGAAAGCTGGGGCGATGATTCCGAGAACACTCCGGCCCAGTTTACCGGCCAAACAATCAATCACCCGAATTTGGGCTCTATTACCGTGGCATCGTTCCGCGAAGATGTTCCTGCATATCGGGACCGCGTGCACCAATGGAACGGCGCAACTCCGGCCCTCCCGATCCCGTCGTACCTTCTCGGCGGAGATTACATCATGATCCGGAACGACAACCGGGATAACTCTCCGTTTCAACTGGATGTGACGCTAGCCGAGCCTGCTCTGGTGTATGTGCTGGTTGACAACCGTCTCAACGACGGCGACGCCGCCAGCCCGCCCGATTTCAGCACTGGCCTGATGAGCTGGTTGATTGACGAAGGGTGGAAACCCGTGCGCACCGGTTACAACCGCCTCGGGTTCAGACATCTGCCGGACGAAGTTGGTGTCGATGAAGGCGGTGACGGTGTCGGTCCGGGTGTAGGTATAGACAATTACTCGTCTGTGTACGTGAAACGGTTCCCGGCGGGCAACGTTACGCTATATCAGGCAGACAACTCAGGCCGGAACATGTACGGCGTTGTGGTTCGTGCTGTGGCGACGCAGCAGTTTGCGCCAGAAGTGGCAATCACGAGCCCTGTCGCGGGAACAAATTTCTCGACAACGCCAGCAGCAATTCAAATCACCGCCAACGCGTCCGTCGAAAACAGCACGATCACCAAAGTTGAGTTTTTTGAGGGGGCCGATAACAAGATTGGCGAAGTCACTGCCGCCCCTTACAGCGTTGCATGGAACAATGTAATGGCTGGCCGATATCGGCTAACTGCCAAAGCCACTGCTGCTAACGGACAGGTTGCTGTTTCCGACCCGGTTGAGATCATGGTCGGAACGGTTATCTGTGTGAACTTCCAAGACATGACTGCCGAACCGCCAGAAGGTTATCTCCCTGATTACGGGGACATCTTCGCCGATCGTGGAAATGGTTACAGTTACGGCTGGGATGATGATAACACGGCAAACGCACGGAACAGAGACAACTGGCGGTCCCCAGATGAACGCTACGACACGCTTAACCACATGCAAAAGGCACTGCCAGCCGGGCGCGTTTGGGAGATCGAAGTCCCCAACGGCAGGTATCGCGTTCATATCGTGTCAGGCGATGCGACGGCCACCGATAGCGTGTACGACGTTCAGGTCGAAGGTGTGACAGTTGTCAGTGGCGCGCCAAGCGCGACCCGCTTGTGGCTTGAGGGCACGGCCATCGTGAACGTCACTGACGGCCGGCTCACCGTGAGCAATGGACCAACTGCCGCGAACAATAAAATCTGCTACATCGATATTGCCACGCCCGCAGGCGAAGTCGAACCGCCCAAGTTCGGGCCCGTGAGTGTCAGCGACGGCAAAGTCACGATCACGTGGACAGGCGGTGGTAAACTTCAGGAAACTTCGAACTTGCCCGGGGGTTGGGTTGACGTTCCCGGTAATCCACAGGGCAGTTACGTGGTAACGCCAACAGAACCGCGCAGATTCTATCGCCTGCTCGCTCAGTAGCACGCCGAAAGCGGCTGAAGCTGGCCAGATTCTGACGACTGCGGCGAGGCGTGTGTTATGCGCGCCTCGCCAACCAGGAAAGTTCGCCGGTTCACGTGCCCAAGACACCCGAAGCTTCGTTCCGGTGAGTTTTCAGGGCTGGACCAACTCCGAAGCCGGGATTCGGGGATAATGACACCGCGCGCCGCTAGCCGAGGTCTAGTACTGTCAAAAGCTGAGCAACATCTGCCAGATATACATCGCGCCATAAGAATCGACTTCTTCCCAAACGCGTCGCACGAGGTCTGGATTGCCTGTGACCGGCGGCAATTCCTTGATTTTTTCCTCCCATGGATAACAGACACCCGGCCGCTTTTTCGGCTGCGGACGGCCAGCCATGCCAACGACCTGTTTGCGTGAAGAAACCGAGTCCGGCAATTCGGCTGGTGGTATTGGAGTCGGCGTGGGGGCGTTCGAGTACACACCGTGTTCGCGGAATGTGTCGGTCATCATGCGCAGGTTCTCGATGCGTGTGTCATTCTGCATTATGGCGCTGGCATCGGCGATGTACCCGCCATCGGCCGCCACCTCGCGAATGACTCTGAGGCAGAATTCACGAACCTCTTCCGGTTTGCCGATGCTGAGCAGTGTGTTAGGTATTCCACCACTGATGGCGAACTTGTCGTGGAGTTTGCGATGGACCTCAAAAATGTCGTCGTTATCACAGTGAAAGACAATGCTGCGATCGGGCAGTTCACGGAATGTCTCGAAGTGGTGCTTCCATTTTCCCTCGGCGTAAAAGAGGGTTTGATGACCGTTTTTCCAAAACTCCTCGATGATTGGTTTGAGCGTGGGCCAGAAGTGCGACTTGAAATGTTCCGGGTTTATGAATGGCACGCATCCGCGGTGCATCCAGAAGCCGATTGGAACCAACTTGTTGGGATCGGCCGTCGCCAGACCCACGTGGCACAGATGTGGCATCAGCGCTTCGCAAGCCTGCAGAACCTTCTTCGGCTGGGTGTGAAGGTCCATGACTAGCCCGACGTAACCACGGAGTTTGTCGGCAATAATGTCCAGTGGTGCTTTGAAGATGCCTGAAATCGCCGACACGGTTCCGCATTCGGCCCGAAGGCGCTGAATCTGCGGGCCGAACGCATAGAAGTACTCGAGCATTGCCATGGCGCTTCTGACGAGGGCGAGGCCGTGACGATATGTTGCTGGGTTGCCAGGTGCGCTGATCTCCGTTGACACACGCGGCAGCCACACATTGTACAGAAACTCGTTCGGGTCGCGGATCAACTCATCGTATTCGTCCGCCTTCATGAAAGCGTTCTCTTCTGAAGGCTCGATGTAGTTGAACCCGACGTCATGTGGGATTTGAATGCCGGGTATGGCGTAATAGCGCAGACCGGCAGCGAGCGCCAAGCCCATGTTCACATAAACCATGTTCGGGACGACCGCATCCCAGCCAAACTCTCTGGCGCATCTGACGGCCGCCTCGAACGCGCGCCTGTAATCAACGGCAACATCCTGACACGTATAACCAGCAAAGGTACAGGTTGCTTCCGCAACAAACGGACGGATCGGGATGCGATCGGGTTTCTCATTCCGCATTGCGGTGACGTAGCGATTCAGGCGCTCCTGATATAGCTGCTCGGTGTTCATGTGTTTCTCGTCCTTAAAGTATTGATTACCTTTGGAATTGGATAGTGGTGTTCAACGCTCGGCCCGGCTGTTTAAGAACTCGCGTGTCTTGTGCGCGGAATAGACCGCCACAAGATAATCAATGCTGAATTCTTCGCCTGTCTTGTATTCGATCGGGATGTTTTGAAGGTCTTGGGTGGCCGACACATACGCGAATCCGTCGAGCATCGTGAAAAACTTTGGCGTGCCGGCATTTTGCCGCCGAGCGAAGACGGCGACCATGATTTCCTTCCCGTCCAGAGTGTTCGAAGTCGCGGTCCATAACGCTGGCGTAACGTCCCCTTTCTGTTCTGCCGAGTACGGAATGCCGCCCGAATTCTGGTGCCGCGCAACGCGGTCCCACGTCCGCGGGAACCGCAATCCAAGCCCATGGTACGCCGAGCCCGAGAGCACCACTTTCTCTACAGACGGGCCAACGCGGAAACTGCCTTGCCACCGCACCGCCACTTCCTGATCCAGCTCGTTCACTGCGAGAGTTAGCGTGCGTCTTTCGATCAGGAGCGCGGCTTTGGCTGTGTTGGTGGCCCACCGGTCCTTGTTGTGCACCCAATGAAGTGTCTGCGCAAACCAAACAGAGGGCACAGGCGCCTCAGTCGTTCCGCAAGCCGGCGCGCCGAACGGTTTTTCTACGCCAGGGTCCTTGGCTTCCTCCCAAAAATTGATTCCATTAACGGTGATTGCATACATCAGCCCGTGGTGATGCAGATGGTCAGGTGGCGCGTCTAAGAGAACGTTTTCGCCCGAAAGGCTGTAAAGCTCCTTGACATACGGCTTGAATTGGTTCGTGGCAAAAACGTAAAGCATCACACGGCGACCCTTGTAAGTGACTTCAAACCGACCAGAGTCTGCGTCGAGCGAGTATTGTAGATCAGCGGCAGTCGCCCTGGGCAAAACACCGCCGAAGATCAACGCCAGCCCAACAAAAAGGCTTTTGAGCAATAAACGAAATCGCAGTGCTATTCCTCGACGATCTGAAACCGATGTGCTGTTGTTGCTTCTCATGTTGATTCTGATGGTGCTGCAATTCTGACACGCAGATTCTGCGCTGTGGAACCTGCTAATGCCACCGCCAAGCGGCTCAATCGCGGCAACTATTCGATCATTGGCGCGCAACCGGGTCAACATCATATCGCAGCACATACGCACGGCTGCACATCCGTATTGCCCGTGCGATCCCAGACAAGTGTTGCGTGACGTATGTCGTGCCGGACTTCGGAAAACCGGCGCCAACCTGACAACAAATGACATGCTATCAGCGAGGCGATTAAACCATTTGGACGGCGTCCAGAACATGTAGGGAACGCGCGGTTTTGAAAAACGCATTCTGATGGGGTGGTGTGAGCACCGTTGGCGTTTGGCAAATATCGTGTCTGTCACTCTATTTGCTTCGTCGGCACCAACCTCCCCGCCAACTCCTCACAAAGGTTCTCGGTAACGTCACTCACGACGCCACAAGGCCTGCCCAGCCCAGCCCCACGCAGCCGCCACAATATCGTGTCTGTCACTCTATTTGTTCCGCCCGCGCAAAACCCCCACTAACCCATCACAACAGTCCCCGGAAACTTCACCTCTGACGCGGCAATGACTGTCCGGCCCGGTTCAAACGCCCCTCACACTGCCGATCTCACCGTGACAACCCGGCCAACCAAACCAGTAGCATTATCACGTGAAAACAATCCCCCATCGCCGAACTCCTTCACCAGGCCTTCGGCATCCCACAACTCCAGTCTCTGAAAACGCCCCTACCTTCTTTTCCTCGACTTACTCCTCCCTGCCCCCTTACTCGATCGCTCTCACCTTCAGATCAC
>JAAYVR010000086.1 GCA_012517065.1 Verrucomicrobiota bacterium
CACGGATCGGATAGACCGAAGGAGCCCAAGAAACGGGAGCGAGGGAGGGCGGAGGGCAGTTGGTGTCCCGCCTTCCTTCGTTTCCAAATTGAGGGGCAATTTGGGTAACACCATTTTTGAGTCAACCGGAGCACTTTCCGGTCTCTCTCACGGTAACACCCATTTTTGAGTCACGACGGCTACACCTCAGACCAACAATGCATCCGGAGCCGTAATGCCGACCGGGTGCTCGGCGCTCGTGGTGCCTGTCCCCCCTCGCTAGAATGTGTCAGCTCCGTAGCAAACGTACAGACATGGGGCGTCTTCTGACTCGGCACGATACAGGGTGAAACCCAGACTTAGTTCTTTGCGCCCAGCAGCGGCTCCGGAAATACAGGCGGATTGGGACGAACAGCGCTTGCTTCACGCCGGAATATCGAAAGATTCACGCGAGCATCGAAAGCTGTGCGGTTGTTCAAGGCTCTTGTCTCGAAGAACTCATGCACTCATGCCAACCTATCGGCGCCGATGGCTACGAGACAGCCCCGAGTCAGCATTGTGCGGCAGAGCGCCAAGGCTGCAACCAACGCCCTGATCTCGCCTTGATCATTCGGTCGCCACTGGGCCGCGCTGCACTACTTTGGTCTGAGCTGCGGAAACAGTATTACGTCACGAATGCTTTCCTGCCCAAGAAGCATCATGCAAAGCCGGTCGATTCCCATGCCCATCCCTCCGGCAGGGGGCATACCATGCTCGAGAGCGACAAGAAAATCCTCGTCTATTTTCTGCCGTTCCTGGCCAGCCTGTAATTCGAGTCGCTCACGCTGGGCAATCGGATCGTTTTGTTCGGTGTAGGCTGGCGCGATCTCCTGCCCGTTGATGCAACATTCGAAGACTTCAACTGTCGTTGGGTCATCCGGCGACAACTTGGCCAATGGAATGAGTTCCTTCGGGGCGTGCGTGACAAACGTAGGATCAATCAGCGTCGGCTCGATGAGTTTCTCGAAGACGGCCTGGGTAATCTCGTAATCCTCGGTGCACTGCTCGATGTCAGCGCCCAGTTCGATCGCGCGCTGCCGACGTTGTTCAGGGGCGATTTCGAACCAGTCCGACCCGGCCCGTTGCCGTACCAGCTCCTTGTATTTGACGCGGCGCCATGGCGGCGTCAGGTCGATCTGACGAACAACCCGGCCTTCTTTATCGGTGTGTTTGATCAACAGAGATCCAACAACCTCTCTTGCGACATGGCAAACCATGCTTTCGACAAGCTCCATCATGGTTTCATAGTCGCCGTATGCCTGGTAAGCCTCGAGCATCGTGAACTCCGGGTTGTGTTTGCGGGATATCCCTTCATTGCGAAAGTTGCGGCCGATCTCGAATACGCGGTCGAAACCGCCAACCAACAACCGCTTTAGATAGAGCTCGAGCGAAATCCGGAGATAGAAATCGCAGCCGAGGGCATTGTGATGCGTCACAAATGGTTTCGCCGCGGCGCCGCCTGCGATCGCCTGCATCACCGGGGTCTCAACTTCAATGAACCCGCGGCTTTCAAGGAACGACCGTATTGCGCTTATTATCCGGCTGCGTTGTCTGAAAACGTGTGCCACGTCATCGTTCACCATCAGGTCCAGATACCGCTGTCGATACCTTGTTTCGGGCTCAGCAAGGCCGTACCACTGGCCGGGCGGGGGGCGCAACGCCTTCGAGAGAACAACAAAGGATTCAACTCGCACACTCGGCTCGCCGGCCCGCGTTCTGAACATTGTTCCTTTTGCGCCAATGAAATCGCCGAGGTCTATGTGTTTCAGCACGTCAAACTGACTGTCCCCCAGCGCATTTTTTTGGGCATAAACCTGCACGCGTCCCGTGTAATCCTTGATGTCAAGGAACTGACTCTTGCCCATGTCGCGGTGAGCCACAATCCGGCCGGCAACAGCCACAGGCGCGCCCTCGGCCAGAGAGCCGTCCTGAAACCTGGCCCTTGCCTCGCCACAGCCAATGTTGGGTGCGAACTTGTTCGCGAACGGGTCAATTCCGCGAGCGCGCAGAGCCGCCAACTTGGCTTTGCGCTGCTCAATAAGCGCGTTTGTATCTTCGGTATGCATTGCTGTCTTCGTAAAATGATCGCTCAAACCTCGCTTGCCAACCCTGCGCGCAATGAAGCTTCAGTCTTTTGAAAGCATGTACTTGACACAGACCGGTGCGCCGATGTTGATCGTTCGCCCCGCAAGCTCGAGAGTGCCTGTCTCGGGTGCGAATCTGAACAGCACAAGCGAGTTGCTGTTCTGGTTTGCCACCCAAATCCAACGTCCGGATGGATCAAAAGCAAAGTTCCGGGGCGTTTTGCCCTGGGTCGATGTGTGACCGCGCAAGGTCAATGTCCCGTCGCCGCCGACAGCAAATACTGCAAGGCTGTCATGGCCCCTGTTCGACGCGATTACGAAACGCCCTTGCGGATCAACTCCTATTTCCGCAGTAGTGTTGTCTCCGGCATAGCCATCGGGCAATGTCGATACGGTCTGTCGATGCCGCAAGACGCCTTTCGCATTGTCGTACTCGAAAACGCCCACCGTGTTGGCAAGTTCGTTTACGGCGTAGGCAAGTCTTGCCTTCGGATGGAACACAAAATGTCTCGGACCTGAACCCGGTGCCACGGAAACAAACGGCGGATCGTGCGGCACAATCGACCCTTCCGCAGCATTTACGCGATAGATGAGTATCTGGTCCAACCCCAAATCCGGCACAAACACAAACCTGCCATCAGAATCAAACGTGACTCCATGCGCATGCGGACCTTCCTGACGTCGAGGATTCACGCTCTTGCCCTTGTGCTGGATGAACGATCTTGCCTCGCCCAGCGTCCCATCCGACCGGACCGGAAACGCTGCGACGCTGCCTCCACCGTAGTTGGCTGCGACAAGACACTTGCCGCTGGGATCAACCGCCAGATGACACGGGCCGGCACCGCGCGTTCCAACGCGATTGAGCAGAGTAAGGCTCCCGGTCCGTGAATCGACTGCGTATGCGGTCACAGCGCCGCCGGGTTGACCGTCAAACCTGTCTGTCTCGTTTACCGCGTACAGAAACCGGCCGTTGGGAGACAACGCAAGAAAGCTTGCGTTCCTCGCTTCTGCTGCCAGAACAGGGGCGCTGCTTTCGCCCGATGCAGGGTCGAATTTGAACATGTAGATGCCCTTGCTCTGCGCAGTCGTGTATGTGCCAACATACACAAAACAAGAACTTGCGGCCTCAGCAGAACCCAAAAGGCACGCGCAGGCTGTCAATGTAGCAGGCCCTATCGCGAGCCAGATCGCAAGCGATCCCTTGAGAGCCGTTCTTCCAAACCAGTTCTTGCCGGCTGTCGTGGATAATGTCATGTGGCGATATGAAACCAGAAATACCGCCATGTTCAATTCCCGAGTTTTGCCAGGGCGTCCCTAATACGGAAATCTGACATGCGCGCCATGTTTGCCGCTCTGTTCGTGCTTGAATGACGGGCGTCCATGGACAATTGTTGCACTTGACAACAAACCCGAGAGTGGCGTGACAGAAGATCACAAGGCCGGCGCAGGTTGGCCGTGCTCGACCTGCAAGCGGCACGGGTCCAAAACGCCACAGTCGCCGACAAACCAACGGTGTTAACATGAAGACTCTGCATCCTGAGGTAACGAAGTTCCTCGAGGCCAAACCCATCAGCCTGTTCGTCGCCGGAAACTGGCGCCACGCAATCGGCGGTGCCACGCTCGAAGTGCGCGACCCCGGAAGCGGACGAGTTATTGGGGCGGTGTTCGCCGGTGACAGCACCGACATAGATCTGGCTGTCAAAGCCGCCGAAAAAGCGTTCAGAACAACCGATTGGGCACGCCTTCCCGCCAATGAACGGGCTGTTTTCTTGCACAGGCTTGCCGACCTCATCGACAAGCACCGCGAGATTCTTGCCCAGCTCGAGTCACTCGATGTCGGCAAACCCCTGGCCGCGGCCAGCACAATCGACATCCCCAACGTCGCGCAAACATTGCGATACTTTGCAGATCTTTCTGTCCATGTACGCCGCGCCGAACCCATAGCAGTTAGTGGGTATGAAGCGAGGAAGGTCCGGTTCCCGTACGGCGTATGCGCTTTCATCTTTCCATGGAACTTTCCGCTTCTGCTGGTTGGCTGGGGAATCGCACCGGCTCTGGCCGCCGGCAACACTGTCGTAATCAAACCAGCGGAAGACACCCCGCTCTCGACGCTCTATTTCTGCAAGCTTGTCCAAGAAGCCGGCATCCCAGCAGGGGTGGTCAACGTGGTAACCGGACTTGGCGAAACCGCCGGTGCCGCTCTCGCCAAACACCCGGCCATCAAACGCATGTCCTTCACCGGCTCGCCCGAGGTTGGGCGGCTTGTGGGCACAGCGTGCGGACACAATCTTGTCCCTGCAAAACTCGAGCTCGGCGGCAAAGGCGCCGCAGTCGTTTTCGACGACGTTGATGTCGAGGCAACTGCGGACGCGCTGGTGGCCGCACTCACTTTCAACACCGGCCAGGTCTGTTGCACCGCCACGCGCTGGATAATTCACCAACGCATATTCGGCCAGTTCGTCAGCCGCGCCGTCGAGAAACTCCGCAGCGTCACCATCGGACACGGCATGGAACCAGACACACAGATGGGACCGCTGATCAGCGAAAAGCAGCGACGCCGTGTCCTTGGATACCTCGAACGCGGAGCGTTGCAAGGCGCCAAATTCCTCTTGGAGGGCGGACCCGCCACCGTCCCGAACCATCCGGACGGTTACTACGTCAAACCGGCCTTGATGACCGGCGCCATTGACAACATCTGCTGGCGTGAAGAAATCTTCGGGCCGGTCGCGTTTGTGGTCGAATTCAAAGACGAATCGGAAGCGATCGCACTTGCCAACAGCACTGACTACGGCCTTGCGAACAGTGTTTGGTCAAACGACCTCGAACGCGCAAATCGGGTCGCTGAAGCCATGGTCGCCGGGAACAGTTGGATCAACGGTCACAACCTGTTCCCGCACGGCGTCCCATACGGCGGTTGCAATCTGAGCGGCTGCGGCGGAGGTGTGCTCAGTCCCGAAACTTATCTCGATTACCTCCGGGTCCAGTCAGTTGTCAGGCCACGGTAAACCCAGCGCGGCACAGCTAAGAACCGAGTGTGAAGGAAAGCCTTTTTTGGTCGGGACGGGCCCATGATCTGGTACGCGAGGCGGGGGTCGAACCCACAACCTTCGGCTCCGGAGGCCGACGCTCTATCCAGTTGAGCTACTCGCGCACCGCTAGAACAACCGACCGAAAAGCGAGCAATTGCCCTGACAATAATCCTAAGGATTGACCGGCGCAAGAGATTCCTCAATCAGACGAAACTCTGCACTTACTGCGAATGATTCAGTGCAGATGGGGCAGCTCTAGCCCGCATATTTCATACC
Source organism: Verrucomicrobiota bacterium (assembly GCA_012517065.1). Classification (GTDB taxonomy): domain Bacteria; phylum Verrucomicrobiota; class Verrucomicrobiia; order Limisphaerales; family J093; genus JAAYVR01. The sequence continues at coordinate 5,408 of JAAYVR010000086.1, forward strand.
CTGAGCAGTCTGCGAAACGGGTGTCTTCAAGCAACCAAGGAATATGCGGGCCCCGGACATCTCATCGGAATGAAGCTTTGAGTGTCTTGGGCTGGGCAAGTGGTGAGATTTCCGGGCTAGCGTATCTTCCAAATCAGAGTGCTGAATGTTTGAAGCAAGTTTCGGTGGGGCAGCTTCGACCTCGGATCTGCCGATGGTGGTTTATTGGCCTGTGTTTTCTCGGCAGATCAGCCACGGCAAGAATTGCATTCAACGCAATTCGGGGTGTGCCGCATCTGGGAAGCACATTTCTGGCCTACGTATTGTCGGCGATTACGTCCGCGATTGAAGCTCCTACCTGCGGGCACTCTTGACGACCTGATGTGCACAAGAAAACCACATCAAGGTCAACAGCCCGATGATGAGCGCCTGGCTCAGCGCCGGATAGCTGTAAACCACAAACGCCAGTCCGCCGCACACAATTGTGGCCTTAACCAAGTCCCAAAACGTCATCTGCATGATCTTGTTCCCAATCCTGCAGGGTTTAACAGCGGTTGCGACCGACCATCCTGCGGCAGCCCGCCGCCGACCAGTCTCAACAGCGCCGCATTTGCACGCAAATTTGGCACGAATTCTCATAGGACGCAAGGACGATCGCCAAAATCTGCATTCTTGCTTTTCAAAAGGCAGCTCGTTGCCGATCATTTCGCCGGATGAACACGGGCTATCATGTTGTGGTGTGCGGCGGGATTGTTCCCGATCCGCTGCAAACTCTCGAACCGGTATCCACACCAACCGGTCCGGCGCTGAAGAATGAGCTGGTTCTGCCAGCCACGCTTGATCCATGGGCGTGTCACGCGCTTTACGAAGCCGCGCATCTGGCGCGTCAACACCCCGGAAGCAGGGTGGTCCTGGTCAGCATCAGTCCAAAACAGCGATTGCAGCAAGTCATGATGACCATCGCACAAAAAGTCCCGTTCGAATTGGTGGCGCTGGACGGGTCTGCAAGCGGATTCACTGATCCCGCTGAAACAGCAGGTGCTTTGGCTGAAGCGATCAATGGCCTGCCCGGATTGAACCGGGAAAGGTTGCTTGTGTTTGGCGGCTGGGAATCCGCGTCGCGCGGGGCTGGTGTGACCTTGCAGTATTTGGCGGAGCGACTTGCCATTTCGGACGTTTTCATGGGCGTGGACGAGCTGCGGGTCAATGCCGACGGCTCTCTGGAGGTCGTTGAACGGATCGAAGGCGGACGCCAACAAGCAAGCCGCTGTTCAGGGCCGCCGGTCGTCGTTGGATGGGCGACGGGGAAATTGCCCGAGCCGCGGAACAACCCCCAAATCGGGATGCAAAACATGCGCGCGATCATCCCTGTCCTCCAGCGCGCCAAACAGGTAAAGATCGGCGCCGAAGGTGTCACGTTCGCTTCTGTGACGCTTCCAAAACAGTTGAGACAAACGCGGATCGTCAGAGACGCAACGCCGGAGGCGATTGCTCGTGAGATCGTTGAATGGATCAAAGGCTGAATATGGAATCGATTCTTTTTCTTGGCACGTGCGAAGAGGACGGTTCACTGGGCAAACCCGCCCGCGAAACACTTGGCGTGGCGTCGCAGTTGGCTGCGCAACTCCGTGCGTCATTCGCTGTTGGGCTCATCGGCACAAGTGTTCAGGAAGCCGCCAATCAGGCCGCAGATTCCGGCGCAACTCGCTTCCTTGGAGTCTGTGGATCCGATTTTTCACATTCACGTTACGCAACAGACGCAGCAGCAGCAGAAGCTTTGTGCCGCGCCGCCAATGCGACTCTCATTCTCGCTCCCGGTACATCAAGGCTGATGCGATGTTTGCCAGGTGTCGCACACAGACTCAATGGGCGCGCCGACACGCACGTGACGGCTGTTGCGGCAAATGAAGGCGCAATCACCGCGCAGCGCTGGTATTACCGCCAGCGAATGGAAGCAAGGTTCACAAGGTCACACCGACCGTGGTTTATCCTGATCGACCCGGGTGCAGCCCCGGTTTGGAGCGGAACCAGCCGAAAGGTTGAGGTCGAGAACATCGAGGTTGTTCTGCCGGATTCCGCTCGAAAAACAGAAGTCACTGGGTTCAGAGAACCCGAGGCTGGTCTCAACACAATACGGCCTGATGCGGATTTGTTGTTTGTGGTTGGCGCTGGGTGGACCAAGAAACAGCCCGATGGCAAAGTCCACGCAGCCGAAGCAGAACAGCTCATCCTCGAGTTTCTCAAGCACACGCGATGTTCGTTGGGCAGCAGCAAGTCGCTGGTCGATCTTGGCAGTGAGGGGCAGCCGGTCCTGAGTTTCTTGTCACACCTCAATCAGATCGGTCAAACCGGCTCGACTCCAAGGCACCCTAAAGGGCTTGCCACCTGCTGCCACGGCGAAGAACCTCACACTATCGGATGGCGTTTCATCAGCGAGCGGCGCGCCATCAATCTTGATCCGCAATGCGGATGGGCGCGCGGCAAAGCCGATGTGCTCTACGTGGCCGACGCATTCGCGGTGCTGAAACGAGTCAACGAGTTGCTCAAGGGCACCTGACCTGTAACTGCAGCCAAGGTCTGCCTGCGCCCGACAACCGTAACATCACGCGTTTCGTCACAACAGTTGCTGCACATAAGCGTAGGGCGCGGCCCATGCACGTGACTGTGCACATGATCTGCGTAGGTGCAATAATCGAGCCATTCCCTGTAGCTTGCCGGACGGAGTCCCTGATACGGGATTCTTGGCCTTCACTCGAAGAGAACCACAAAGACCTGATTGTGCCACTGAGAAGCCAAAGCCCCCGAATCCACGTCTGCGCCCCTTGAAGAGCCCGTGCGAGCGTGGTAACCGCTCGGCACCCTGCGCACATAGGCGATCTTCTTTCCGTCCGGGGAAAACACGCAGGCTTCAGGTCTGGGGGCGGTTTCTTCCGATGTCGGTTCAGTGAGTCTATGAGTGACGCCGGATTCGGTGTCAGTGACACACACGCTTTTGTCCATGGTATGAGCGATGTACCGGCCGTCGGGGCTCCAACTGAAAGCACTGGCAATCGAGTGCGCGTTGCGCGTCAGTTGCCGTGGTTGCCCGCCGTTTGGCGAAATGGTCCAAATCTGAACCACGCCGTTGTCGTCCTTCATTAAGAACGCGATCCTCGTTCCGTCTGGCGAGGATCGGAGCCAATGGCGCGGGCCCTGAACACCGGGATGTTTTCTGTCGGCTGTGAATGTCAAACGCCGCTGTGATGTGCCCATGGGCGGACAAGGTCGCCGAGTCAGAGTACCCGCAAGAGGGCCACTACCCGGGACAGTGGGATCGTCGGGCAAATCCACGATGAACACCTCGGCAATGGTTTGGTCTTCAGAAGTAACCACATGCCCTTGGAACGCCAACGCACGCCGCTGGCGGGTGCCGTCCGGGCGCAGGTAACCTTTCGTCCCCACCCAGCCTTCCTCAAAAGCGCGCTTGATCTCGTCCGAACCCGGCTTTGGCTTCGCCACTGTCCGGGTCACCAACACCGAAAAATACTCACCATCATGATTGCGCGGATGACCGCGGTCCACATGCACAGGCCGACCCGGAATGCTAACGCCAACGTTACGCAGATTGATTTCATGCTCGTCGGTCTCATCACTGAACACGCTCAGCAGATGATCCTCGTATGTGAAACTGACCCATTCACCAGCGGCGTCCCAGACATGGACATGCGACCCACCGCGCAGTGCTCCCGGAGTAAAAGGCGGAGTAAGGTCGCGGGCGTCAAGGTTGACCGCCTCTCCGGGACGCGAAACATCCACAATTACACCCTGCCTATGGGCAGGGCCGTAAGACCAATCGGGCGTGGGACTCTCAGGACCCAGAATGAAGACGACCTTGTTTTCACGAGGATGAAACGTGGCAACGCCGCAATGAGCGCCGTTCTTGCTCCTGTACAATACCCGTGTTTCGCCAGTCCGGATGTTTGCGATTTCGATTGAATCGCCAGTGAACGATTCCCCAGCAGGGTCCGGCCGCGTGTCGTACACGATCCATTCACTGTCTGGCGACCAGACACCGATGTTTGTCAAGATGTGCCCTTTGGGATCACTCGTAATTTGCTTTTCGACAGCCTTCATGGGAACCGCTGCAAGCGATTGATACGTTGCTGAAACGATTGCGCAACAGAATGCGAGTATCACAGGGCATCGAGCAACACATGTTTTCAGAGCGCGACGCATATTATGCGATCAGTCCCAACTCGATCTACGCGCTGAAGAACGCACACGAATGGGGCTGCAATGCGGTCTTCCAGATGCATCGTCCGGTTCGGTTGGGGCAAACAGGCGAACCATTAACCGCTCATTTGAGTTTTCGCCACTGAATGTTCCGAAACGCGCCTGTGGTCTGATAGGTGCAAATCCCAAAAGGCTGGTTTTCCTCGATCTCACCCGGGCGCACGGTGATTCGCTTCCCTTCCAGTTCGACATCTGCCATTTTTTCTTTGCCTATCCATGCTTCAAGTTTGCTTCGCGTAACGCGTACCCGGATTCTGTACCACTTATTGGCCTCGAACGCCTTGTACTTTGTTGTTTCGTTCATTGACGCATCGTTGCCGTCAATGCTCGATATGCCCACCAAACCGCCACCCCAGCCCCCGACAATGAAGCTGCAGCACGAATCTCCAACCACGAAAGTCAAGCCACAGAAAAAGTCCTGCCCGGCCAGCTTCATCGCGTCCAGCGCAAGTTCATAGTCCCAACATGGTATGTCATTCGTTTTGACGAGGTTTACACCCGTCAACATCGCTCCCATTTCAAGCACCAGCAGCCCGTTCTTGACCTCGACAGCACCGTGGCCGGCGAAGTCAGTGATTCTCCATCCGTCCAAAGACACCCCGTCGAACAGCAATTGCCAGTTGTCGCCTTCAAGTGGTGGCAGCTCGGCATAAGGCTCGGTTTCCGCTGGTTCCGTTGACTTGGCTGGTTGGGTAACGACCGTAGTTGACGGAGCTGCACCGGTCGGCTTGGTCTCGGCAGTGACTGGCGCCGAAACCCCAGCTGCGCTCTGCGGGCTTGCGGCTGCTATCTCTGTCTTGTTCCTGGCGCACCCGGCTGCCAAGGTTGCGATCAACAGAATTCCAACCCCGACTGATTTGTTCATGAACTCCTTCATGGTGTTATCATAAAGAATTGACACGGCGATTGCAAACCCTGCGGTTATCGGCCCGCATATTTCCCAGCCCGGGGTAGCAGGAACTAAAGCTGCCTACCAGGCAATATCACGGCTCCTGCACCCCTCGGGCTGTCAGCCACTCCTGGCTGCCAAATATCTGCTGCAACTCCGTCGCTGGGAAAAGCGCCACGATCAAGCCGCCACCGGATGCAGTGGGCGTTGGTCGGCGCGAAGCGCTTGGAGTGCGGCAGCTTGCTGCCGCTTTGTTCTAACGCCCAAACAGCGTGCCTGTCCCCATATCCCATATTCCCCATCAGCCCGATGATCGGTCATGCGACCCGTCTCGATCCCGCAAATCGGGCCACCGAACATACACCGGTTGGGTGCGGCGAAGAATCGCCGCGCTCCTGCAGGCGCTTTGGAGGAAACACCGACGGTCGGGAGCGCGGCCGTCCTCGGCCGCATCAACCTGACGACCGACCCTGCG
>JAAYVR010000013.1 GCA_012517065.1 Verrucomicrobiota bacterium
CGGGTTTGCGTGATTGAAGCACGTCCACGATCGGTCATCGGGCTGATGCGGCCGGGGACGGCCGCGCTCCCGACGCCGTTGCTGTTTCCAAAGCCCTGCGGGAGCGCGGGCATTCTTGCCCGCACCCAGCCGGTCAAAGTTCGGGCGACGGGTTCGCGTGATTGAAGCACGTCCACGATCGGTCATCAGGTTGATGCGGCCGAGGACGGCCGCGCTCCTGACCGCCGTTGGGTTTTTCCGACGCGTGCGGGAGCGCGGCCATTCTTGGCCGCACCCAGCCGGTCAAAGTTCGGTCGTCGGGTTTGCGTGATCGAAGCGGGTCGTAAGATCGGTCATCAGGTTGATGCGGCCGGGGACGGCCGCGCTCCTGACCGCCGTTGGGTTTTTCCGACGAGTGCGGGAGCGCGGGCATTCTTGCCCGACACGAGCGATGAGTTTCTTGACCGATCTCAACCTGTATGGCAATGTCATACGCATGGATGAAATCCTGACCATTCGCGTTCCCAAAGGAATGCGACGAAAGCTGGAGGCAGCCGCTCGGGCTCGGCGCCTCACGCTCAGCCAGTATGTGCGGGAAGCGCTCGCCACCGAGCAGTTCCTCGATGCCTTCGAAGCCGCCCGGGCGGATTTGGTGCCACAAGCGCGCCGACTCGGCATTTACGATGACGAGGACGTGTTCAAGCTCATCTCGTGAGGGTTGTCCTCGACACAAATGTCATTTTTGCCGCGTTGGTTGCAGAGGGACTGTGCCGTGAGGTTTTTCGCCGGGTCGCCCGCGCAAATGCATTGGCAACCTCTGAACCCTTGCTCGACGAACTCGATGACATTCTCAAACGCAAGTTGCGCATAACACCGGCGGTGACCTCGTTTGTCACCGAGCTGCGATGTCGGGCGGCTGTGGTGAAACCAGCCCCCCTCACGGCACAAATCTGTCGTGATCGAAACGACGACGTAGTCCTCGGCACTGCGGTCGCTGCCCAAGCTCAGGTCATCGTGACCGGCGACTCTGATCTGCTTGTGCTCAAGGAGTACCGGGGTGTCCGCATTCTGTCACCTCGACAATTCCTTGAGCTGCTTGATCGGGCTGCGCACTCGAGATGAAAGCTTTTGCTGGGGGCTCTGCCTCGGACTGGTAAGGCGTGATTTGGGAGGCATACAAACAGATTGATTCTCCTGACTGCCTGACCCGAAAATCTCACTGGCCAGCCGCGCGGATTCACCCATGCCTTCACCCCGGTGAGATTGATTTTGGAAGGGAATGTAATAGAGCGGGCTTTCAGCCCTTGGACTGAGGAAGGTGATATGGGCGCCCTTCGTGGGGCTGCGCCCCACGCTGGTATGAGACCGCGCCGTTGGCGCTTTGGTGCCTGCTCTGGCCACCGGTCTGGAATGAATCCGAAGTCGGCGTCGAATGTTCAATCCAACACATGGGCTTCACTGTATTTCACAGCATATTTGTTCAGCAACATATGAAGCATGGCGGTGATTATAGGGCCGAAGGCCCGATCTATACCAGCCTGGGGCAACGCCCCAGGTAGGTGGGCAAAATCAGTGACAGCAAGGGCTGAAAGCCCGGGCTAATCCGGAGTTTCTTGAGGTTCTCGTGAATGTTTGGCTGCGGGTTCGTGTGATCGAAACGTGGTACAAGACGGGTCGTCGGGTTGACGCGGCCGAGGACGGCCGCGCTCCCGACCGCCGTTGGGTTTTTCCGAC
>JAAYVR010000087.1 GCA_012517065.1 Verrucomicrobiota bacterium
GATGCATTGGGCGTTAGCAGGCGCGAAGCGTTTGGAGTGCGGCAGCTTGCTGCCGCTTTGTCTTTATGGCCAAACAACGTGTCTGTCCCCATATCCCATATTCCCCATCAGCCCGATGACCGGTCATGCGACCAGTTTCGATCCCGAAAATCGGGCCACCGAACATACACCGGTTGGGTGCGGCGAAGAATCGCCGCGCTCCTGCACGCGCTGGAAAAAGCAACGGCGTCGGGAGCGCGGCCGTCCTCGGCCGCATCAACGTGACGACCGACCCTACGACCCGTTTGGATCACGCAAATGCCGCGCCCGAACATTCACCGGCCGGGGATGCACAAACAACGTGTCTGTCCCCATATCGGCATCCGATGCACAACGTTCAACTGGGAAGATACAGGGGCTGAAGATCCGTTTTGCACCTGGAGTACGGGGCTCCGGATTCCAAGCCGGTCCATGTTCCAATGTGCTTGACTCTGGCCTGACCGTTAATAGGCTGCTTGTATGAGAAGCGCGAGGGCAAGTTTTTGGGCAGCGTTTTTCGGAGTTTCTGTGGCGGTTTGGAGCACGCAGGCCGCTATCTCGATATTCGATTTTTCCAGTGCGGTCAACGACCGGTTCGCCAACAGCCCATCTTTTGTGGCGTACGGCTATGATCTTTCAGGAGTCGGCTTGGATAACAACGGTCAGTGGCTGGCGATGATCAGTCCGAACGTCTATTTGAGCGCCAATCATTATCATCCATCGGCAAACGCCAGCGTCACTTTTTATGCTTCCAACGACCCCAATGGATTGAGCGTTACCCGCACTGTAACCAGCATAGCCCAGCGCATCCGAACATCGGATTTGTGGATCGGAACGATTAATGAACCGTTGCCGAACAGCTTCGTGTACTACGATTTTGCCACAGAAGACATAACCAGTTCGGGACAATTCAACAGCTCAGCCTACAAAAATGCTGTGGCGTTTATTTTGGGCCGATCCCCAACCGATTGGGCCACGTCGAAGGACATGGCTGTGGGACAGAACAAACTCGATGTATGGTTCGACAGCATTAAGGTTGGTGACACCATAGATGATGCCATAGGCGCCGTTAAGGATAGCCCCTCCGATCCCAATTTCGTATCATCTGAAGCGCTGGTGCAAACGGGGGATTCCGGCGCAGGAATGTTCGTGCCGTCAGGTGGCAAACTAACCCTTGTAGGAATCAACTGGTTCTACTACACGGCGGGAAACGAGACCGGCAGTGGATTCTCCTACGTGGGAAACTACGATGGCGACATTCAAACCTTCCTGAACCTGTACTCAGTGCCTGAACCGTCGGCGTTTGCAGGAGTGACTGGCCTGCTTGCCCTTGGATGGACAGTCTCACACCGATTGCGGAAATCTTCTGAATAACGGCGTGAAACACCGCCGAATTGGGGAATAGTACCCATCACGCGTGGCTGAGGATCCTTTTAATCAAAGCCGACTCTGAGCATAAGCCGTTTTCAGCCAACGGATTGCATTTCGCTGATCAGACTTGGCATGTAATCCGCTAATCTCCTGCAGACACGTAATGGCGCTGTGGGTCAGCGCCGCAAGAGAACGATAAGAAGCAATCGAGAATGACAGAATATAGAAGGGGCGTGAAAGGTATGAAACTTGTTAAACTTTTGGCATTGGTTTGCGCTGCGGGTTTGACTTTCTCGCTGTCGGCTTTTGCCGATGGTGACGACGGCGGCAACGGCGGATCGGCGAATGGCGGGTCTGAAAATGGCGGCGGCAACGGCGGGCAAGGCGGACAAGGCCAGGCTAATTGGGGGCAGATTCAAGCTTACCTCCAATGGCTGAAGAACAATAATGCCAGTCCTGAAAAGCCTGTGCCGACACTTCCCGAAGGATTGGCGGAGAAGATTCAAGCAGCGAGGCAGGCGAAGTTGCAGTTCATGGAGCAGCAGAAGCAGCTCGCCCAGCAGATGAAGCAAGCTGAAAACCGCGAGCAGATTCGGCAGCAAATGAGAGAAGCTCGTCAGGCGTTCCTTCAAGAACAAAAACAGTTAATGGAGCAGATCAGGCAGCAGATAGCTGAAATGCGCAGACAGTTCAAAGAAGGACAAGATCAACTTGTGGAAGCGGCCAAGGAACAAAAGAACCGTGCCCGAGGCAGGTAAAACCCCGCAGATTTGTCCGCGGGTGACCCTGGGGACATGATGGATTTGGGTTTACTTCGCGGACTTTCAGGGAGCAAAATCAACCAGACGGTTCCAATGGGATCGTCTGGTTGACTTTTTATCGGGTGAACGGGGCCACACAGTGCAGCAGGGCCGCATCCAAACGGCAGGCCGATGAAAAGTTCGCGAAGGTTCAATTGGTTTGCCGGGGCCGATTGCGCGCCTTCGTTTGGGCATTGTCGCTGCTGCTAAGTGGTTCGACCTGTGGTCAGCCAACCAATGAATTTGATCTCCCCGAGCCACAGCCATGGCTTTTGTCTGCAACTGCACGCGCAGGCGCCGGTTACCGGGATAATGTCCTTCTCAGCGCCGCACGGCCACAATCGAGCGCGTTTGGGCTGGCGAACCTCGAGTTTTTCGCCTATCGCCTGCCGATTGACGGGACCGAGTTGACCTTCTTTGTAGGCGGCGAACACAAGCAGTTTGCTGATGTGCGCGAGACCGACAAGGAACAGTTGCTAACAGCCAGCGCTTCGGTAAAACGCCGGCTCGGCAATGTGGGAACCGGCACGTTGTCAGTCCAGTACTTTTACATGGATCAGGTCTTTGATGCTTCAACTACTGAGTTCGACGTGGGCGTCGTTGTCGCAAGGGGACATTCACTGTCTGGCAGGCCACGACTTGATATTGATCTCGGTTCGCGCACGCGGCTCGAGGTCGAAGGAATTGCCGGCTACCAATGGTTTGAGAGCCCGTTGGACGATTATCTCGAGAGCGGACCGCGGATTGGGCTGAGCCACGAATTCAACCACCGCTCGCAAATCGGTTTTAGTTACCAGCTAATCCACCGCGACTACGCTACTCGCACGCAAGTTTCCACAGACGGCATTCCTTTGTCAGGCACTGATCTGACGTATGAGATGCATCGAGCCGAACTTGCGTGGCGGCAAAACTGGAACAAGCAGCGCACCTTCCGGACGACGGCCAAGCTCGGAATAGAAGCCGTTCATGACAATGGATCTGGTTACTTTGATTATCAAAGGTACTTTGGCGACGCTTCGGTGCGATATGAACCCGGCCCGTGGGGCGCAAAAGCCCAAATCAACCTTAGCCACTACGAATACCCGATCCAAGAAGCAACGATTGGTGATTCCGAGCGACGACACAAAACCCTGCTTACCTTCACGTTTGCCGCCACCAAGAGACTCACGAAACGGATCAATTTGTTTGCCGAGTATGAATACGAGGAATCAGCCGCAAACACTGATTTTGATGAGTATGATGTCAACACCGTCTCCGCAGGGCTGGACGCGGAGTTCTGATGCCTTGTGCGCCCAATCCCATGCGTAGTTACGTCATAACCAGGGCCCACGGTCCCTCGTTTTGCGCTCGTGCACAAAGCGCCAGCGCGCCGGAATTGCAACAGAAGATTTTCACATTTGCGCGTAAACGCGGGACTCTGCTAGCGATCGGTTCTATTGTGCGCGAGGTGCTCTGCGGCCGCAGTGGGTCAGTATTCCGTCTTCGGGCGGTGCGTTTTCATGCGCCTTGGCAAGAAGATCGTCACTCATTACATCGGTTTGCAGTTCAATCCGTCAGACTGACAAAATGCAGCCTGGCCAGATTTGACAGTAATCGTAACTTGTGAGAGGCAACATTCGAGCAGATGTGACCATGCTTAGGTCCAACATTAGGTAGGCAGTGACGAAGACCGGATTACAGTCCAGTCCGATGCGCCTTGCCGCGCTTGTGACAGCCATCACTTTGCTGGTGTTCGGCGTTACCCTGTCTGCGGTGACCCTTCAATTGCGTGCAAAGATTCGAAACCAGATCGCAGGCCGCGACGCGCAAATCCTGAACAATCTCGCCGCCAGTCTTCCTCTGCAAACCGCAAGGACCAACGGTTTTCAAGAGTCTGTTGAAATGGGCGGGGGTACACCGGATGAACACGGCATGCCGGACCCTGACCTTGGCATTGCTCTTGGGCCGGCTGACAGTGACGTCGAGGCCCTCCTGCAGTCAGAACGTCTGCGCGAAACAACACAGCGGCTCAGGGGCCTGCTCGCAAAAGGCCTGCTTGCGGTCAGGTTGTACGACGCTGAAGGCCGCCTGTTGCTGCCGCCCGAGCCGGCCATTGCACAGGCCAAACTTGGCTCTGAAGAATTGGAGAGCCTTCGGCGATTCGAGCCGATCAGCATTTACAAACCCGCTGTTCATCCGAGAGAGGTTTTCGGCCGCGTTGCAGACGAAGTGTCGCCATCAGTCGCTCTCCCGCTTTTGGAAGTTCTCATCCCGATCCGGAGCGTTGATGGGACGAGATTCGTTGGGGTCAATCAGATTCTTCTCGATGGAACCGGCATCGCAAATGAATTCTCAGCCCTGGACCAACATCTGCTGCGCCAGGGCATCATCGTGTTTCTGGGCGGCGGCGCTGCTATAACAACGGCGTTGATCCTGGCGTTCAGGAGACTTGAGAGGGTCAATCGATTACTGGCAGAACGCACGGCAAGTCTCGTGAGAGCCAACACCGATCTCGCGCGAAGCGCCCGCGCCGCTGCGGTCGGGGCCGTAACGGCCCATTTGCTCCATGGCCTTAAGAATCCCGTGGCTGGCCTGCAGCAGTACCTGTCGGGCCTTGGACAGACAGCGGACGCAGAGAACGACGTTCTCAGAACTGAAGCAGCAAATATTACGCGCCGAATGCAAACCATGATCCAGGAAGTTGCCCGGGTCTTGCGCGAGGAAAACGGGACTGCGGCGTACGAGGTTACTTTGGGCGAGTTAAGTGACATGGTGCTTGCCAAAGCAAACCGCACTGCGGCTGAGCACGGAGTAACGGTCAGATTCTCGCCAGCGCCCAATTGCACTCTTTCCAATCACCAGGCGAATCTGATCATGCTGATACTTGAGAATCTCATCTCGAACGCGATTGAGGCCACACCAAAGGGAAAGGCAGTCACTGTTACTCTGGCGCACCGGGGAGGCGAGGTCGATTTCCAAGTCAGCGACGAAGGCGCTGGCGTGCCACCGGATGTTCAGCCCAGACTGTTCTCACCGCTTCGGTCAACAAAACCGGACGGTCTCGGCATGGGCCTGGCGATCAGCAGGCAACTGGCCGAGCACCTTGGCGCCAAACTCGAACTCAGGTCAACTGGCCCGCAAGGTTCGGTTTTCGCCCTTGTTGTTCCTCTGCAAAAGGGGGGTTAACAGCCGCGGGCGCGACATCGCCGTATGCGCCGGGCTGCATTGTTATATTGAAGAATCATTCACATTCGCGAAGGTTCCCACGCCGCGAGTTCCGTCAGTTTATCTGTATCTGCTTCTCTGGCAGCAATTAAGGCGGTCACAATGGTACGGCTGTGGGCAGTGAGCTGTATAAGGTGACCGGCTCGTTGTTTGGGTTTTGACCCCTGATTGCGGCGTGCCCTGCAGATTGTCCCTTGTGCCGATCCTCGGTTGCCGAAGTCTGCGGAGGAACCCCTCGGATGCCGATATGGGGACAGACACATTGTTTTCGGCGTCATGCCGATCTGGTTACAGACACGATGCTTGTGCACAAGAACAAAGCGGCAGCAAGCTGCCGCACTCCAAGCGCTTCGCGCCTACCAACGCCCAGTGCATCCGCGGAAGCGCCGGGGTACCACAACCAGGGCCAGAAAGCTTTCAGTTTTCAGCGTAAACGCGGAAGTCTGGCAGCGATGGGTTGCTCTGCGCATCGGGCGATGCTGTGCCCGC
>JAAYVR010000088.1 GCA_012517065.1 Verrucomicrobiota bacterium
AAACGGGTCGTAAGCTCGGTCATCGGGTTGATGCGGCCGGGGACGGCCGCGCTCCCAGCGCCATTGCCTTTTCCACCGCGTGCAGGAGCGCGGCGATTCTTCGCCGCACCCAGCCGGTCAACGATCGGGCGACGGGTTTGCGTGATTGAAGCAGGTGTACGACCGGTCGTCGGCCTGATGCGGCCGAGGACGGCCGCGCTCCCGATGCCATTGCTTTGTCCACCGCGTGCAGGAGCGCGGGCATTCTTGCCCGCACCCAACCGGTGAATGTTCGTGCGACGGGTTTGTGTGATTGAAACTGTTGCACATCCGGTCGTCGGCCTGATGCGGCCGAGGACCGCCGCGCTCCCGGCGCGAACCTTGATGCGGGCCCGAACCAGTGCCGCAGACTTGATTTGGCGGCACAAGGTGGCGGATTATTTGACCGGCGTATGCGACTGGCAACATTTGACCTGATTGTCTGTGTGGCAGGGCTGCTGACGGCAGCAGAATGTTCAGCGGCGACCCCGGTGCCTGACATGCCGTTTCGGCAGCCGATCACCGTCCGGTTCACAACCGAGGCTGAACTCGAAGGCGCCACATTTCAGAAGATGTGCCTCGATCGGGACGGAGTAGTGTACATCTTGACTGATCGCGGCATTGCGCGGAACTTCGACACACGCGTTGCGATTGACAAGAGCTATCGTCCGTTGGCTGGAAAGAGAGCTTTGGACATTGCTCTTCGCGCCGGTCGGTTGTACTACCTGTTTGAAGACCGGTTGTTATCGAATGAATCAGCGGGGAAACCACTGGTTGAATTGCCCGCTGGCGCCTACAGGCACGCGGCACTCATGCCGGATGGGACGACACTTCTTGCCGGTCTGACCAACCTTGCCATCTTTCGTGGAACACAGATGACGCTTCTGCCGTTTGCCGTCAGCCGGACCAACGAGCAGCTCTATGTGTGGGGCGATCGATTCTACGTTCTGGCAAACGACACTGTCTATCGAGTTGCAGGGCAGAAGATCGAGACCTTCCACACCGGACGCGACATCACCGTCCTTGGTTTTCGTCCGGGCGAAATGTTGGTTGGAACGAAACGCGGTTACTACGCTGTGAACTTGCAGAACAGCACTGTTACTCTCCCGCTTCAAGACAAGCTGCCGTGGATCGAAATCACAGCATTCGCGCCGGTGACAAACGGATTGTGGTTCGGGACAACGCGCGGTCTGGTTCTCCAGACTGGTCCGAAGTGGTTCCGTTATTATGCGTCAAAACGCTGGCTGAACGACGACCGTGTGTTGGACCTCGCGGTGTCGAGAGACGGCGGCGTGTTTGTGCTGACACCTGGTGGGCTTAACAGAATTGAATATCGCCCCACGACTCTGGCCGAAAAGGCGGCCTACTATGACCGAAAGATTCGCCAGCGCCACATCAGATACGGTTTCTGCTCGGAGTTGCGGCTGGCCAGTCCTGGCGATCCAACAAGCGGCGAGATGATTGACACTGACAACGACGGAACATGGAGCAGTTACTACATGGCCAGTCAGGCGTTTCGTTACGCTGTTACAGGCGATGAAGAGGCGCGTGCCAACGCATGGGAGACATTCGAGGCACTCGAAAGGCTGCAGACAATAAACGGCCTTGACGGGTTCCCTTCACGGACTTTCGAGCGGACTGGATTCAAGTTTTCAGACCCTGAACGCTGGCATCCATCGCCGGAGAAGGGTTGGGAATGGAAAGGGACAACCAGCAGTGATGAGATCACCGGCCACACTTTTGGGTATGCGGTTCTGTACGAGACCGCTGCTCGGACCCCGGCCGAGCGCCAGCGCATCGCAAACGCATACGATAGGATCATGACACATATTCTGCGGCATAATCTTTATCTAGTGGACGCAGACGGCCGGCCCACGTTGTGGGGCAGGTGGAACCCGGAGTACGTCAATCATTTTCCACCCACGATTTTCGATCGGAGATTGAACAGCACTGAAATAATAGCCTTTTTGCAGTTCGCGTGGCACCTGACCCAGAAGCCCGAGTACCGGACACGTGCGTTCGAGTTGCTGGAACGACACGGCTATCTCGAGAACATAACCAGCAGCATGGCAAACATCAGGTACACCCCCAATTTCACCTTCCAAGGCATTACAATGGGCGATGAATGGAACCATTCGGACGACGAACTGGCTTTTGTGACGTACTGGGTCCTGGTTCGTTACGCTTTCAACGACGATTTGCGCCGTCGCTACATCGCCGCAGTGCGCGACCATTGGGAGATCGAAAAAGTCGAACGAAACCCGCTCTGGAATTTCATCTATTCAACAACTGGTGCGCCTTTCTTTGATGTCGAAGGCGCAATTTGGACCTTGCAGATGTTCCCTTTGGACCTGACCAGTTGGACAATCGAGAACTCGCATAGAAGAGATCTGGTCCGTCTCCCGGCCAACTTCCGTCGGCAAGCCACCGAGCAACTCCTTCCTCCGGACGAACGCCCTGTCATGAGATGGAACGGCAACCCATTCGAACCGGACGGGGGCGACGGCGGACAGCGCGAGCTTGCTGGAGACGAGTTTCTCCTGCCGTACTGGATGGGCCGTTATTTGCGGGTTATTCAGTGAGACCGCTCGCGAATGCCGTTGGCACGCACATTCTGCGACATCTTCCAGCCCGCATATTTCATACCCTGAGCAGTCTGCGAAACGGGTGTCTTCAAACAACCAAGGAATATGCAGGCCCCGGAAATCTCACCGCAGCGAACTCATGGGTGAATCCGACGGAGCGGCCGGTGAGATTCCCGGGCTTGCGCGGTTGTCCAGAGCGGAGCGTTCGATTGCGGCTGCGCCGCGCTGAGTTACAGGCAGTTCAGCCTGTCGATAAGCTCTCTCAAACGGCCGAATGATTTCTTGTCAAAACCGAACGCAATGCGCGGCAGGTGAACGTAGTCGTCGTCCTCACGTTCTTCTGGTGTTGGGTCGATAACCTCCATTGGCGCACCGGCAATGATTTCTTCGAAATCTTCGTTCAGCGCTTTTAGAGCTGATGGCGATGGCGCGTGTTGGAGTCGGATGACGAGCTTGTCCTGGACGTACCGGCTCGAGTGGTAATTCCGATAGAACCGTGTGATCCATCTGACGGCCTGATCAGGGCTGTCGGTTAATTGATACAGGTTCAGGTCTTCCGGTGAGATGAGTTCGTTGCGCAAGAGATGCTCGCGCACGTGTTTGTCCCACGTCTTCCAGTAAGTTCCGCCGGGGCGGTCGATGAGAACCAGTGGCATGATCTGGCTTTTTCCTGTCTGCATCAAAGCCAGCGCTTCGTATCCCTCGTCGAGCGTGCCGAATCCGCCCGGGAACAGCGCAATGGCATCGGAATGCCTGATGAACGTCAGTTTCCGAGTGAAGAAGTACTTAAACGTCAGCAGCTTGGGATTGCTGGAGATGACCGGGTTTGGTGCTTGTTCCCACGGAAGCCGGATGTTTGCGCCAAAACTGTTTTCAGCGCCTGCGCCTTCATGGCCAGCCTGCATGATCCCGGGGCCAGCGCCTGTTATTACCATGAAACCTGCTTCGGCGATTCTGCGGCCGAATTCGACCGCCTGTTTGTATTCGGGGCGATCCGGTTCGAGCCTTGCGGACCCGAAAATTGTCACTTTGCGACGGTGCCTGTATGGGGCAAAAGTGCGGAACGAGTGTCGGAGTTCTCGAACAGCGGTTTGGATGACTTTGACATCGCCTCGGTTTTCGACTTCGCGCAGCAGTTTGAGTGCGTTTTCGATGATCTCGGCAACCAAGTCCGGGTTGTGTCCGCCGCCGTACCATGAAATCAAATCGCGAATGCGCTTCTCCACTTGCGCATCCGAGTTGTTATGTGCCGATGAGAAGTGCCTTTGCATCGGGCTGTAAGCTACATTCCCATTCATATTTGCGCCAGCAAAACGCCAACGCCAGGGCTCATACAGAGTGTGGTGAAGTCCCACGATGAAGCGTGATAGGTGGCACGTGAAACGTGATGCGTGATGCGTGGCATGTGACGTATATCGTGCCAGGCACATAGCACGAGATTGTTTTGAAAACCTGGCGATTGACACCAACCGGGCGCAGCACACAATGTCGTCGTGACCGTCAAATACGTCTGAATTACCAAGCCATGAAATCAGTGTCATTCCCCTGCCGGACTTTGAGCTCGCGCCGCAAGTTCCTCGCAACCTCAGCCAAAACAGTCACTGCCGCTGCTGTCACAGGCGCGCTTGTGTCGCGCGGTGATGCGTCCGAGAACAACACGATCAAAATTGCCCTCGTGGGTTGCGGCGGACGCGGAACCGGCGCGGCTGCCAACGCGCTTTCCACCAGGGGTCCCACGTGCCTTTGGGCAATGGCGGACGTGTTTGAAGACCGCTTGGCTTCGAGTTTGGACAGTTTGACCCAGAAATTCTCGGGCCAGGTCAAGGTCCCCGCCGAACGAAGGTTTGTTGGTCTGGAAGGGTTCCGAAGAGCCATCGATTCAATGGACCGCGGCGATGTTGTGATTCTTGCGACGCCGCCGGCGTTTCGGCCCATTCACCTCGAACGCGCAGTTGAAAGAGGGCTTCACGTGTTCATGGAAAAATCCTTTGCGGTTGATGCTCCCGGGGTGCGTCGTGTCTTGAAGGCTGGAAAACGCGCAGCCGAAAAGAACCTCAAAATCGCCGGGGGATTGATGTGGCGACATGACCCGGCGCGGGAAGAAGTGATCAAGCGGATACACGACGGTGCAATAGGGGACATCATACTGTTGCGCACATACCGCATGCATGGGCCGGTCGGATTCAAACCAAAAGCGCCGGGCATGACCGAGCTTGCCCATCAAATTGCCAACTACTCGAACTTCACATGGCTTAACGGGAGCTTTTTCGTTGACTGGCTTATTCACAACATAGACGTCTGTTGCTGGGCCAAAAACGCATGGCCAGTCTCGGCCCAGGGCCAGGGCGGCAGACAAACCCGGACCGAACCGGATCAGATGTACGACCATTACTCGGTCGAATACACTTTCCCTGACGGCACCCGGCTCCTTGCCCAAGGACGGCACATAGCCAGGTGTTATGATATTTTCTCCGATTTCGCCAACGGCAGCCGCGGTTCTGCGGTCATCATGGAAAGCCTCGCCGCTGCAAAACCGCGAATCTACCGCAATCATCTCCAGGTCCCGCAAAATGAGGTCTGGCGATACACAGGACCTGAGCCCGACCCGTACCAGGTCGAATTTGACCTTTTCTTCGATGCGATTCGCACTGACGCGCCGTACAACGAGACGGAGCGTTGCGCGCAAGCAGTGCTTGTTTCAATTATGGGCCGAATGGCTGCCGAGTCAGGCCAATTGGTCACATACGATCAAGCCATGGCATCCGACCTCGAACTCGCGCCCGGCCTCGAGAACTTCAGGATTGATTCGCCGCCGCCGGTCCAACCCGACGCACAGGGCCGTTATCCGATTGCCATGCCAGGCCTTACAAGGGCTTTCTGAGATCAATGCAAAAACCACTAACGCCGATGCCTGCGCGGATTCTTCGGTCGTTGGCGCTCGCCGTCTGGTTCGCCGTGTGCCCGGTTTCGACCGCGATTGCCGATTCCATTGATTACGCCATCGTTGTTACCGGCGAAGAGCTGTTGCAGGGGGTGTATGCCGACGGACACACACAGTTCATCACGCGGACTTTGCTTCCGCTGGGCGGCCACTGCGTGTGGTCGTTGACTGTGGACGACCGCCCGGAGGATCTGAAACAAGCGCTCGAGTTCGTTCTGCGCCGGGCAAAGCTGGTTGTTGTCACGGGTGGATTGGGCCCCACACTCAACGATATCACCCGCGAAACCCTGTCAGAATTCACCGGCATTCCGTTGGTCGAATCGCCGGAATTGATCGCCGAAATGGAACGGCGTTTTGGCACGCCCGCAGACAAACTGCGCGCGAACCTGCGCCGGCAATGTCTCGTGCCTCGGAAAGGCACATGGCTGGCAAACCCTTTCGGGACAGCCGCTGGGCTTGTATTCGAGCATGACGATTACGTTTTGATCGCATTGCCGGGACCGCCACGCGAACTGCAGCCGATGCTACGCGACCGAGTTATCCCTTATCTCGAAAGGAAATATGGTGTGCGATCCCTCCGCACCTCGATCACCCTCAGGTTCGTTGGAATTGGGCAGTCGCAAATCGAACAGACACTTCGGGACGGCGCTCTTGTCCCGGGCGACGTCTGGGTTTCAACGCAGTTCGAGGGAGGCAGAGTGGACTACACATTTTCACTGCCTGAGGACAACCAGACCAACCGAATGCGCTTGCGCGATATCGCACGGCGTGTGCGAGAGGTTCTTGGAGACCACATTTACGCCGAAGGCACAACAACCCTTGAGGAACGCGTTGTGGAGCTCTTCAAAGCGCGCAAGATTCGCCTTGTGATTGTCGAGATCGGCAGCGCAGGGCGCTTGACGGCTGCGCTCAGCCATGCTGCCGGTGCGACCAATGTTGTCACGGCGAGTTACGTGGCACTGACCGAACAACAAATGCAGGCGTTGTTGAACGTGCCCAAAGCGCGATGGCCCGCGGCTGGCGGACCGGAGGATCGCTTGCGGTGTATTGCCGAGATTGCCAAGGAGCGAACAGGCGCTGACTGGGCTATTGCCGTGGGGCCAATCAATACGGATCAGGGCTCGAGCAGCGAAGCTTTGGCTGGAGCAGGTGATCTTCTCAGGGAATGGCAAACGCAAAGATTCCCGGCACAAGGCAAAGGTGAAATGGTTCAAGCCAACCTTGTGACTCATATTCTCGCCGGAGTTCGCCGCCAGCTCGAGCAGTGAAGGTTTTGGCATGGCCTGAAAATCTCACCCCTGACCAGCCAAAGCCACCCAAAGCTTCATTGTGGTCAGATTTCCGGATTAGGGTTTCTTTGGTGGTGAGCCGGCAAGGTTTCTTGGCTTGTTCAGGTCTGCTATGCGTGATTTGGTTTGCACAGAACCGCCAGACCGGTCATGCCTTGGTTCTTACCTGCGCCTGCGCCGTCCCGGGCGAAACAATTCCAACTGTTGTTCTCTGAAAAACTCGTAGTTTTTCAATATCCGCAGAATCTGGAGGATATCGGATTTTTGGTAATTTCGATTGGGCTCGACCTGCTCGACAAGGTCCGCAAGCATCGTCCGAAACGGCAACACGGCGTCCACACCCTTGTTCCTGAGAAATGAGATCGTTTCTTGCCGGGCAGATTGGTTCTGCGGCAGTGCAGGGACAACAAGAACTTTCAGAGGCATCGCCTCGGATCCGAAAGCTTTGATCGCCCGCCGAAACACGCCAGGTTCGACAAACCGAAGAATCTCTGGGGCCAGTGCGAGCCTCGCCGGACTGAAGATTTCGGTGTGCCATCCTCTTACGACAACGACTGCGCGCTCGACGGATCGGAGATCGGAGGATGACAGGACAAAAGGCCGTTCTGCTGTCAGTGGTTCCGGGTGCGGATTGAGCACGAAAAAGTCGATGTCATCCTCCTCGCGGCGGCCTCGGGCAATGTATTTCCTGTGCTGCCGCACCAGAAACCCCTGCAACTCGAAGTACTCCCGCACAATGTTTTCACTCACGCTTGCCATATTACGATTTGGATAACGGGCCGGTTTGTTGCTTCAATGATTCCATTAAAACGTTTTCCGGCACTCGCTGGCCATACACAGCTTCTCCAATCCTCCGAACCAAAACAAATCGCACATTGCCGCCGGCGACTTTCTTGTCCAACGACATTATTTCAAGGACTCGCCGCAACTGGCGCGCAGACAGCGGTGATTTTGTTGGTAATCCCACGCGTTCGAACAAGTGGCAAATCTTGTCGGCATCCGATTCCGGCAAGCCCAGCAGCCGACTGGATATCCTTGCGGCTGCCACCTGGCCGATTGCGATCGCCTCGCCATGCAGGTACTTGCGATACCGGCCCATTGCCTCCAGTGCGTGCCCAATTGTGTGCCCGAAGTTGAGAATGGCCCGAAGACCTCCCTCAGTTTCGTCTTTCGAGACCACGCTGGCCTTTATCTCACAACACCTGGCGACGATTTCGGCAATCACACGCGGATCGCGCACCATGATGCGCGGCAAAACGCGTTCAATGCGCTCGAAAAGATCAGAGTCAAAAATGATGCCGTATTTTATGACTTCGGCCAAACCTGCACGAAACTCGCGGTCCGATAGCGTCTTCAACGCGTCAACATCCGCCAAAACAAGCCGCGGCTGATGAAAGGCACCGACGAGGTTCTTGCCGCTCGCAAGGTTCACGCCGACCTTGCCCCCAATCGAACTGTCCACTTGCGCAAGGAGAGTCGTCGGAACCTGAACGAACGAAATCCCACGCAGATAAGTCGCCGCGACAAAGCCGGCCAGGTCGCCAATCACCCCGCCCCCAAGCGCAACCACAAAAGAACTCCGCTCGAGCCGCGCCCTGCTCAATCGATTGTAACACGCCTGAACAGTCCGAAGATTCTTTGTGCTCTCGCCCGGGGACAAGACAATGGCTTCAACTGAAAAGCCGGCCGTTGCGAGGGCAATTCGTGCAGGCTCCAAATAATGACGTGCAACATTGGCATCAGTTATCAGCACACAGCGGCGGCCCAGACCAAGCGCTTCACATTCTTTCCCAAGACGGCCAATCAGCGCTCTGCCAATTCGAATAGCATAACTGCGATTGCCGAGTGAGACTGTTACGGTGCGCACGAGCCCAGCATACGGCATACGGTTTAAGTGTAAAGCTCGCCCCGGTTCCGGGCTCGTTGCTGTTTCGCGTTCCTGTTCGCCTGTTATCCTCCTGTTCTCTTCGGTTGCGGCTGCGCAGCGCCGTGCGTAATCTGCATTCATGAAAATCGAAGTGCGAAAACCGACCCAACAAGAGCTGAACTCGCTCGGGGTGTCCTCGTGGCCAATCTGGACATGCGGCGTTTCAACGTTTGATTGGCACTATGACGAAACTGAAACGTGTTACTTGCTCGAAGGCAGAGTAACGGTCGAAGCAGAAGGCAAGAGCGTCTCATTTGGGAAAGGCGATCTCGTGGTCTTCCCACAGGGTCTCTCGTGCGTGTGGAAGGTGGCTGAACCGGTCCGCAAACATTACCGGTTCGGATGAAGTACGGCTTTGCCGGCCAGCACGGCATTGTGATGCAATGCAGAATCAGGGATGTTCAGCGGGAATAGCCCGAACGTTCAACGCACAACGTGCGTCGCGCGGTTTTCAGATACGGACGCAGACGCGCTTTGCTAAGGAGATTGATCTGCGCCACAATCCATGATTGGATGATCTCATGCAAAGGCTGATGCTACCACGGCGACGGTTTCTTAGCGGGGTTGGGCTCGCGGCGGCTTCTTTTGCTGTCGCACCCGCCATTTCAAAATCAAGAGCGGCGGATGCTGGAGAACGTGTTCATCTCGCTACGAACGCCTATTCGTGGCACGTGTTTTATCAGCGGGAAGGCCGCGATTTCAATGCGGCGCTGGAAACTGGCCTCGCCGATGTCGCAACCAGCGGTCTTGACGGCTTCGAGCCGACAGCCGGCAGCCCGCAAGACATCGAACGGCTTGCAGGTTTGCTGAAGCCCAAGAACCTCCAGATGCGGTCCCTGTACGTCAACAGCACGCTTCACACACAAGAAACCGCGGACAACAGCATCGATCAAATCCTTGCCATCGCCCGGGCCGCCAAACTCGTTGGCACACGAATCATAGTGACAAACCCGAACCCAATCCGATGGGGCGGCCCTGAAAGCAAAGACGATGCACAGTTGCGTACTCAGGCCGCGGCATTGGACCGGCTGGGGCGCGAGTTGGCTGGGCTCGGCATGACCCTCGCGATACACAACCACGACGTCGAGCTGAAAAATGCCGCGCGCGAGTTCCATCACATGATGATCGGCACTGACCCCAGGTATGTCAGCCTCTGTCTTGACGCGCACTGGATTTACCGCGGCGCGGGCAACTCGCAAGTCGCCCTTTTCGACATTGTCAAGCTGTATGGCGCGCGCGTGAAGGAGCTGCATCTGCGCCAATCGCAAAATGGCGTGTGGACCGAAACGTTTGGCCCGGGCGACATCGACTATGAGCGTCTTGCAGCCGAGATGAAGAAGATCGGCGTTAGGCCGCATCTGGTTCTTGAAATCGCGGTTGAGAACGGCACGCCAAAGACCCTGAGCCCTGTCGAAGCGCACCGTCAAAGCGCCGCCTACGCACGGCGTGTTTTCGCCGGCATTGGAGCTGAGTAATAATCGTCCGGCGCAGGCGCAGGCTCACTTTTTGATCGAGCCGAAGACCTGCTGGAGTAGTTCCGTGGTTCGCGCAGCAGGATTTGCCCGTATCAGTTTTTCCTGCTCAGCGATCTTGGCAAAGAGCCCGTCCAATGACTTGCGGGTAATGTAATCGTCAAGATCAACGGATTCCTGGCCGAGCAACGTTGCTCCCAAGTTTCCTAGTCCTCCAAAACTGGTTTTTGACATCATGTTCTTGTAAGCGCTGGTGACGCCGGCCTGTTCGGTGGCGGTTTTCACGATTGGCAGAAACCGCTGGTACAAATTGGTTTGACTGGTACGACGGAAGTATTCCGTGGCCGCTGTGTCCGATCCGGTGAGAATCGATTTTGCGTCGGTGAGCGTCATCTGCTTGACCGAGTCAACAAGCACTTCAGTCGCCTGCGGAACAGCTTTCTCGGCGGCCTTGTTCATTGTCGTGACGAATTCATCCGCAAGCCGGTCTTGCCGGAGTTTTCGCAGAGTTTTTTCGACCTTCTTTAGATTCTCCGGCATGGGAATTCGAACTTTGGGATCGTTCAGGAATCCGCCTTCGCGGCCAAGTTGTGATACGGCGGTATGGATACCATTGTTCAATGCTTCCTTCAAACCCGATGCAACGCGTTCTTCGGGTATTGGGATGTCTGTTGCAGCCTTCGAGCTGCTCTTCAAACCCAGGGATTCCCAAATGCTCGCGGCATGGGGTTGTTGGACAAGAAGAACAGAAATCACAATTGCAATGACCGATAGTTTTACTTGCATGACGAACCTTTCGATGTGCGGCAGCGAGCTGCTGGCCGTTTGCCTTGATTCCTCATCAGCCGCAACTTAACAAGAGCACAGTTCCACGTGCCGGTCAACCCCGTGGGATGAACATGCAAACGACGAACTCCGCTCGGTTCTCTCTGATGCCTTCTCTCTGCTGACAACAGGCCGAGGCCCGAAATCCCACCGGCTGGCTACGCACCTTCGAAGGCACCTCCCAATACCAGCCCAGGGCAACGCCCCGGTCAGTCGTCCAAATCACTGACCGCAAGCGTTGAAACCAAATATCGTGTCTGTCACTCTATTCGCTCGGCCCGCTCGAAACCCCGCCAATGGCGCACACCGGCCATCGGTAACTTCACCCATGACGCCACAACGTCCGCCCAGCCCAGCCCAGCCCGACCACCACAATATCGTGTCTGTCACTCTATTTGTTCGCCCCCGCGCAACCCCCCGCTAACCCCTTTCAACGACCCTCGGAAACTTTACCTCTGACGCAACAATGCCTATTCAGCCGGCATGAACACCCCTCCCACTGCCGATCTCACCGTGATCACCAAACAGACCAAGCCGGCAATGACATCATGTGAAAACAATCCCCCATCGCCGAACTCCTTCACCAGGCCTTCGGCATCCCGCAACTTCAGTCTCTGAAAACGCCCCTTCCCCTTTTCCTCGACTTACTCCTCCCTGCCCCCTTACTCGATCGCTCTCACCTTCAAGTCACGCAACACATAGACCTCTCCCAACAACATCCCAGGTATC
>JAAYVR010000014.1 GCA_012517065.1 Verrucomicrobiota bacterium
TGGGCATAGAGACAAAGCGGCAGCAAGCTGCCGCACTCCAAACGCTTCGCGCCTGCCATCGCCCACTGCATCCGCGGCAGCGCGTGAGAAACCGTCGGGATCAGCGTCGCGATCCAATGGGGGCATATGGGGACAGACACGGTGTTTGGGCATGAAGACAAAGCGGCAGCAAGCTGCCGCACTCCAAACGCTGCGCGCTTACCAACGCCCCTTGCATCCGCGGCAGCGCGTGAGAAACCGTCGGGATGAGCGGCGATATCGAATGGGGCCATATGGGGACAGACACGTTGTTGGCTCGGAATGCCGCAGATGGCCCCTTGGCGCAGGCGCAAAGTGGCGGAGCGGGGGCGTTGGCCCTGCAACAGCGCAACCGCAACTAAATGGTTGGTTCGAGTGACTTGCGCCCTTCTTTTCTGGAGATGGGATTCTGCCTCAGCGCGCTGGGTTCGATCTTTTGCTTGATTTTGGTTTGTTGTGCAAGTATTTGCTGGACTTTAACATGAGTAATGGCGGACCAGAGCCGCGCGGCGGTGGGATACCAGCGACGTCGTTTGTGCCCGAGGCCAAACCCGATGGCACAGTGATGTCGCATCCTTTGATTGGTCCGCCGCCGCGACCGGGTTTGATCGGCGCAGTTGGGCGTTTCGAGTTGTTGCGGCAGATAGGCGAGGGTGGAATGGGGGTGGTGTTTTTGGCGCGCGATACGATGCCCCCGAAGCGTTCGGAGGGCGCAACGCAGTTGAATGGCCAAGCGAAGGAGCCGGTGCAATCGGGGCGGGGCGAGGGAGCGTTGGTTGCTCTGAAGCTTCTTCCGGCTGAACTTGCGGCGAACGGCCGGGCGGTCGAGTATTTCCTGAAGGAAGCCGAGCATGCGCAACGGCTGCGTCACCCAAACATTCTGCCTGTGCTGGAATCTTCTGGTCAGGCAGAGGGCGCATGGATGGTGATGCGGTTGGCTGAGGGTGGAAGTCTTGCGCAGTTGCTGGAGCAGGGGCGGCCTTTGGCTGAAGATGTTATAATTCGAGTTGCGACGCAGATTGCGGGTGCGCTCGAGTATGCGCATGGGCGGGGGATTATTCACCGGGATCTAAAGCCGCGGAACATACTTTTTGACGGTGAAGGGCGGGCCTATTTGAGCGACTTCGGGCTGGCGCGGTCGTTGTTGAACGACGTTGTGCTGGGGCTGGAGCAGAGTGACATTGCGGGCACCCCGCAGTATCAGTCGCCCACGGCGGCAAGGGGAGAGCATGGGGACACGCGGGACGACATTTACTCGTTTGGGGCGGTGCTCTACGAGATGCTTACGGGTTCGGCGCCGTACTGCGGCAGGACCAGAGAGGAAGTCTTGCAACAGATTCGGGAGGGGCCACCGCGGCCGATTCTGTCGCTGAACCCGAAAGCGCCGGTGGCGTTGGTGAAGATAGCAGAATGGGCGATGGCGCGAGATCTTCGGGACCGGTACGCGCATATAGGGCATGTGCGGGAGGATTTGGAGCTTGTGGCCAAGGGTGAAGAACCGAAGGGACCGCACGGAGGTACAAAGGGCGGTTTGTTGAGTTTATTGAAGAGGCCGAAAGTTGTTGCGGGGGTGGCGGTGGTTTTGCTGGTCTGTGTTGGCCTTGGTTTAACATGGCTGATGAGACCTTCGCTCCGGTTGTGGCGGAGGATAGAGTTGCCCGATGTTCACGACTGGTCGTTAGCACGATGCGGGCGCCTGAGCGGAATAACAGAACCGATATTTCATGTGCCCGGGGACGGCAAGCTGTTGAGCGTGTCAGCACAGGGCCAAATTCTTGCCGAGTGGGCACTGCCCGTCGGCGGACACGGTCTCGGATTGAACGTGGTTGAAGATATTAACGGGGATGGTTCGACAGATGCGATTGTGCACTGGCGCAAAGGTGAGGAATCAATAATTTCGGTTGTTCAGTATTGGCGATTTGAGACGGCTCGATACGCGGCTCGGAGTCGGCTTGCTTTTGAGGAGCCAAGCAAGGAAGAGCCAGCGACAGTGTTGGCGCCTATTGGAGTTTTTGACCTCGAGCACGATGGAAGGTTCGAGGTTTTGGCTCATCTGACCAGTGGCAAGAGCCAGCCCCGGGGAGTCTGCTGTGTCAGGTTTCCGGGTGAAGAACTGTTGTGGACCTACCATTTTGGGCCGTGGCCCCTGAATTCTGTTGCAATTGACCTTGATGGAGATGGTATGGACGAGTTGCTTGTCGGCTCAAACGGTGTCAACAACGGTGTTGATGGTCCGGACGGGACTGACGACAAGCACAGCTATCTGTTCGCGTTTGGCCGTGATGGGAAGCTGATATGGAAGCGTTGCATGGGCGAGCTTCATACGATGGCTGTGCCCATTGTCACTGATCTCAACAATGACGGAAAGAAAGACATCCTTGTTTGGGTGACCGGGCCGCAAGAGTTCTGGGCGGAACATGGACAAAAAGAAATCGGGCCTGTCGTGCAGCTTGACTACAATGGCGAGGAACTACGCCACTATGACACTCGAGTCAGGCTTCATGGATGCGTTACTGCAGACCTTGACGGGGACGGCAAACAGGAAGTGCTTCTGACCGATCGGTTGGGTTACCTGCATGTGCTCGATTCGGAGTTTCAACTGGTCCGGCGGGTCGAAGTCACTCCGAAGAAGTTTACGCAGGTCATGCTCGAGTTTGGCGGAGTGGGGGACATGGATGGTGACAAGGCGCCGGAGATCGTTGTATTGAGCAGCCAGATCGAGCATGTATCGGGTTTAAATCCGGGCAATCCGCGCGGTGAACAGAACGTTCGCGTGACTCATGAGTCGGTGTTGGTAGTGTTGAATGCGCGGTTGGAGCCATTGGGCACGTTCGCTGTCTTGAAGGGGTTTCCGGACAACCCCA
The DNA here is from genome assembly GCA_012517065.1 of Verrucomicrobiota bacterium. GTDB lineage: Bacteria > Verrucomicrobiota > Verrucomicrobiia > Limisphaerales > J093 > JAAYVR01. The sequence continues at coordinate 2,883 of JAAYVR010000014.1, forward strand.
AGCTCAGAGCGGAATTGGCGGACGTGAATGGTGATGGGCGATCGGAGGTGTTGGTGTTTGGGCCGAGTTTGATGATACTGAGATGGGACAGTCGCCTCGGCTTGGCAGTGAGGGATTAGCCCGCATATTCCTTGGTTGCTTGAATACACCCGTTTCGCAGACTGCTCAGGGTATGAAATATGCGGGCTAGGGCGCATGTTTTTGAAGCTGTTGGAGACATCTGGTCGCCGCCACTTCCTCCTTTGGCAACCGGCTGATTAGCCAAACGAATTCATTCAGTACTTGCCGCTCGCAACCCACGCCCGTGCAATAAGGACGCAAATAGAGTGACAGGCTCGTTGTTTGGGTTCAGACACGTTGTTTGTACATGAAACAAAGCGGCAGCAAGCTGCCGCACTCCAAGCGCTTCGCGCCTGCCACCGCACACTGCATCTGCGGCAGCGCGTGAAAAGCCATTGGGAGCAGCGCGCTCTTTCTTGCGACGGGGTCGCAGGGCATATTACGCAGCCCGGCGTGACTGAAGGTCCGGGGGGTACTCGAGCCGGGGCAGTGCCCGTCAGTCAACTTTGGTTCCGGCTACTCCGGGGTGCGGAATGTTCGGGTTAGTCAGTCCAGCGTGAACGCTGGCAGATGAACGATCTGGCCACCATTCAAAGCGGATTGATGGGCGCAGATTCCCACGCATGTCCAGTTTGCAGATATCTTCGCGTTGGGCCACGGATCGCGATTCTGCACAAGCGCAGATACAAACTCGTGCACCAGATGTGGGTGGGATCCTCCATGCCCGGCACCCTGGATGAACGATCTGTGTTTTGCATCCTGAATTGTGCCCGTGAATGGGCGGATTTCCTCAGGGAGCAGATGGGCGAAATCCGGGACCTCGACCCGTTGGGGGATTTCCGGCTCTGGCTTTTTAGCTGTGTGAATGACATGCGGTTCGCCAGCAATCAACGCCCATTCGAACGACTTCTTTGTGCCGTACACATCGAAACTTTCCCGGTACTGACGAGCGGTGTCGAAAAGAAACCGCCAAATGTGCGCGACGACATCCGAGTCTTTGATCTTGATATGGCAACTTTCGACGGCGAATGGGCTGCCGGATTTCTTCGCAATCGAGTCGTTGACCCTTCCGGAGCCGAAACAACTCACATACTCGGCTCGGCCATTTACGAGGCCGAGAACCGGACTGACGACGTGGGTGGCATAGTGCATCGGGACCATCCGTTCCCAATACTCGGGCCATCCTTCCATGTCCTGGGGATGGCTGGCCTGCATGTACTGGATTTTGCCGAGCTCGCCGCGTTCGTACATTTGTTTGATGAAAAGGAACTCGCGGCTATAGACAACTGTCTCCGCCATCATGTACTTGAGGCCGGTTTGCTTCACCAAGCTGACGATTTGCTCGCATTCCTCGATCGTTGTTGCCATGGGAACCGTGCACATCACATGTTTGCCCGCTTTCAGAGCCGCGATCGACATCGGCGCATGATCAGGGATCGGCGAATTGATGTGCACGAAATCAACGTTCGGATCAGCAAGCACATCCTCGTACCGCGTCCATCTTTTCTCGACTCCGAACGCATCGCCGATTCTGTCGAGTTCGGCTTTGTTGCGCCGGCAAATGCCGTACATGATCGCATTTGGGTGCTTCTGGTAAATGGGGATAAACTCCGCACCGAATCCCAGGCCGATTATTGCCACCTTCACTTGTTTGTTGTTCATAGGCGGTACTTTGAGGTTTCAGGACAGCACCCTGCCACCTCCGTGCTGTAGAAGCAAGATTCAATCATGCGCCGGAAATGTCACCGGGTTGAACGCATGGGTATATGTGAGAGTGACCGGTGAGATTCCCCGGCCAGAGTATCCGGCAAATCAAAACCATGCGGATTTTAGGAGAGTCGTGATTAGCAGCCAATCGGGACAGGGCAGGAACATCAAGGAGCAAAAAGATCATCGGCACTAGGTACTTTGGCAGAAACATCAGTGGCAGGAATATCAGTGGCAGGAATATCGGTGGCATAAACATTCACGGAATAGCCATCTGTGGCAGAAATATTTGCAACAGAACAATGAGGTTGAATCGGAGGTGGTGTTGGAACTGCAACCATTGATTGAGCAACGCCACGAACGGGGCCGATATCATCTGTTGTACTATCGGGCGGAGCTGGATTCGCCGCTCTTGGCCGAAGACGCAGTTCTGGTGGGTAAGATTCTGCAGGGGCATGTTGTGCGGCGAGATGGGCGAGAGTAGTGAGTACCGGTTGGGCATTATGGCATCGCGTGCTTGGTTGGTCTGAGGCCGAGGATCGCTAACTGATTTTTTATTTGCCAGACTGGGAACTCTAGCGCGCAATTTCTCCATGCGCACGTTGAATTGCCATCCTCAAGACTTTGCACAGCTGCCGCAAACTGTCCGGCTGGTCAGTACAGATGCCCCCGGGCGCCTCGGTCACCAAATCAAACTTGCGGCTGGTGTGGGCGACGAGTCTGACCGGGGGAAGACGGTGCGACAACCACGAGTTGAGACGGGCAGCGGGCGCATCACAAAGCGGTGGTTCGCTGGTGTCACTGCTGTGTTTTGTCTGTTAATCGGGGGACTAATGTTGAACGGCGCACATGGGCAACCGGGCGAGGCCGATCGCGTGCGTTCCATGGCTTTTCGATCTCAAACACGTGCCGAAGCTTTGGCATGGCAAGAACAGTCCAGATCGATGTTGTACAGGCTGATGATGGGCGGTAGCCAGCCGGAACGGTCGCCGCTTGACCCGCAATTACTGCAGAGGATCGAGGTCGTGGCGGGGGGCTATGCGCTTGAGGAACTGACGCTCCGAACGTTGCTTGACCGTCGTGCGCATGTGTGGGTCGCAAGGCCGATCAATCCGAAGGGCCGAGTTCCGGCAGTCCTCGCATTGCATGGTCACGGCGGGACAGGCGAGGAAATCGTGCGCGGCAAGGGGCTCTATTGGTACGGGCGCACACTGGCTGCTATGGGATACGTTGTCATAGCGCCGGACATCGGCCAGCACACGATTCAACACACAAATTGGAGCCTGATGGGCGAGCGGGTTTGGGACGCGCTCAGATGCGTTGATTACCTGGTCACCATCCCGGAAGTTGACACGAACAGAATGGGTGTTTGCGGGCTTTCTCTTGGCGGTGAAGCAACCATGTACGTTGCGGCGCTTGACGAGCGGCTTCGCGCAGCATGCAGCAGCGGATGGCTGACAACGGTTGATAACATGAAACAAGGGCATTGCCCGTGCTGGAATTTTGAGGGCTTGGAATCCAACTTTGATTTTGCGGATGTTTTTGCGTGTGTGGCGCCACGCGCCCTGGTTTGCGAACTGGGCCGACAAGAGCGCGCTCCGGGCGGATTTCCGGTGGACATCGGGCAGCGCGCATTTGCCGAGATCAAAAGCGCATACCGTCTTTTTGATGCGGAGAACAAGGCTGTTTTGACCGTGCATCCCGGGGGGCATGTGTTTGACGGTCGCGATTTCTGGCCAGTGCTCCACGATGAACTTGGTGCGGCGCATCCATGGACGGGTGGGTTGCGCGCCCTGGGCGCGGCGGCTGAAGATGGGCGAACCAGTAGCGCAGACGATTCAAGCTGGAAAGCAGAACTTCTTCGGCGCGGTGAGATTGCGCGCCGATGTTTCTGCGCTGCACTCGGGGTTTTTCATGGATGGTGGCGCACTGTGGACGCGCGCACCGGCCTTTTTCCACGAACACTTTCGCAGCCGGTTTGGGCGCCTAGCGACAATGCGGCTGACATGCTTCCTTTCCTGGCCCTCACTACGTGGTATTTGGCGCCCGAACGACTTGACGAAGTGCTCGATGTGATTCGGATCGAGCGTCAATTGACGACGCGGTGGAATGGTTTGCCTGACTGGTACGCGCTCACGAACCGAGCGTGGTTATACCCTCAGTTGGACACAAACAGACTCATTTTTTGTGCGGCCGAGTACTGCAAGGACGGACTTCTTCCAATGACAGAGGTAATGGGGCGGGGGCTGTGGACCGATAGGATGATCGAGCTGGTTGATGCGATTTTTGCCAATGCACCTTACAAAACCGAATTCGGTCTGCTGCCCGCCAATGACACTGAGGTCAACGGCGAGTTGCTGCAAGTTCTGAGCCGTCTCTATTGCATGACTCGTGACCCAAAATACCTCGAATGGGCGCGGAGGATTGGCGACGCTTACTGCTTCGAGGTGTTGCCCGGGGGCAACTTCATTCCGTCTGCGCGCTGGGATTTCGAGAATCATCGAGCAATCACCGACCGATTCAGTCTGAATGATCACGGCAACGAGATTGTCGGCGGGCTGAGCGAGTTGTTCGTTGCGGCACTCGTTGGCGCGCCAAATGAGGCGGCCCGTTATCGCGAGCCGCTTCACAAAATGGCAAGTCGTCTTCTTGCCTCGGCGAGGAACAGTGACGGATTGTGGATGCAGGTTGTATGCCCGTCCACCGGCCAGGTCTTGGATCGGGCGACTCCGGATACGTGGGGATACGCGCTCAGCGGCATAGTAACTTTCGGCAACGCAATCGAAGATGCGTCGGCGCCGCTCGCGGTGCGTGAGGCTCTTCGCGGTCTTCGGCAGGGGCGTTACTTGCACTGGGACGGCGCTGATTCGTACGCTGATTCGATCGAAGGCGCTTTGGTGTTGCTCAATCGGTTTGGCGAGGAGACTGGTTGGGCATGGCTTGAGAAGGTAGTTCCAATTTTTCTGGGCAAACAGCGCGAGGATGGGGTTGTTGAAGGGTGGTATGGAGATGGCAATTACGCACGCACTGCTTTGATGGTTGGGCTATACTACACACAAGGCGTGCGTTGCCAGCCATGGCATCCAAGACTTTGCGTGGGCGCTCAGCAAACCGAAGGTGGCATTCGGCTTGCTCTCCAAAGCTCGAATGAATGGTCCGGGAGACTTTTGTTCGACCTGCCGCGTCACAAGCTGAATCTCAATTTGCCGATTAACTATCCGAGGCTGAACGAGTTTCCCGAGTGGTTCGCATTGGATCGACAGGCGGTTTACAAGGTTCAGATTGCATCCAAGGCAGCCGAGAGCCGGACCGGTGCGCAACTCGAGGCGGGTATATTCGTGACACTGCGGCCGGATGAAACTGTGATCATCGAATTGGCAAAACAATGAACTTGCGCGAGCAATGCCCGAAGTTCTCTTGGTGTTTGGTTCGGGTGGCAGACGGGCTGGAACCAGATGAAACCGATTTCTGAATGCCGACTTTATGCGTTTGTTGACACGGCCTACCTGTGCGGAAGGAAACCGGAAACGATTGCGCGGGAATTGTGCGAGGGCGGGGCTGATTTGATCCAGCTCCGGGCCAAGGATGTCCCGCCAATTGAAATAGCAAGACTCGCCAAGGTTATCTTGAGAATCACGCAAGACGCCGGGGTGTGGCTGGTTGTCAACGATCATTGGTCTGTTGCTTGCGAAGTAGGCGCGCCGCTGTGTCACTTGGGGCAGGAGGATTTTTTCGGGGCAGGGCATAGCCATGTCTCGGAATTGTTGTGCAGTGTAGGGTGCGGGACGGCTGGCGAGGCGGGCAAATCGAGTCAATGGCACAGGCCGTTTCTTGGTTTGAGCACGCATTCGCCGGATCAGGCGATAAAAGCCATGAACGCGGGTGCGGCGTACGTGGCGATCGGTCCTGTGTATCCCACTCCGACAAAGCCTGGGGTGAGGCCTGTAACGCTGGAATATGTGCGGTGGGCGGCGCAGCATTGCACGGTCCCGTGGTTCGCGATTGGTGGGATTAACCTTGCGAACCTGGAGGACGTCTTGAGGGCCGGGGCAAGTCGGGTGTGCGTGGTTTCGGCGATACTCAAATCGCCGGACGTCCGCGGTGCTTGTCGCGCCTTCAAAGAGCGCCTATTGTCATGGCCGAATTCGCAACGAAAGAATTCCGGATGAGCGTACTTGTTGTTGGTTCGACGGCGTTGGATACGATAAAGACCCCCGCGGGCGAGGGGGATCGGTTGTTGGGCGGTTCAGCCAGTCACGCTGGGGTGGCTGCCAGCTTTTTTGCGCCGGTGAAACTGGTGGGAGTTGTTGGGGAGGATTTCCCGAAGCAGTACCTGACGCTGTACAAACGGCGGAAGATAGACCTTGCCGGGCTGCAGATTGCGTCTGGCAAGACCTTCCATTGGGCTGGCGAATACGAGCTCGACATGAACAATCGCCGAACGCTGGTGACCGAGCTGGGAGTGTTTGCCGAGTTCCGGCCTGAGTTGCCTGATGAGTACCGAAGGACGCCTTTTGTGCTGCTGGGGAACATATCGCCTGCGCTGCAGCACCATGTGCTCGATCAGATGCGAACGCCGCGGTTTGTTGCTGCGGACACGATGGACCTGTGGCTGAACACGGCTTTGGAAGATCTGCTGAAGTTGTTGCGGCGTATTGACGCGTTGGTTTTGAATGACAGCGAAGCGCGTCAGCTTGCGGGCAAGAACAATCTTGTCCTTGCAGCAAGGGAAATACATCGACTGGGGCCGCGCTACGTCATAATCAAGAAAGGCGAGCACGGCTCGATCCTTTCGGGGCCGAACGGCATGTTCGTCTGTCCGGCATATCCGTTGGAGCGAGTGGTGGACCCGACGGGCGCGGGCGATTCGTTTGTTGGCGGGCTCATGGGGTATTTGGCGGGTGCAAACGGGCCGCTCGAGCAGAACCTGAGGGAAGCGATGCTTGTTGGCACTGTGGTCGCTTCTTTCTGTTGCGAAGGATTTGGACTGGAAAAGACTGCTGCCCTGACAAGGGCGGACATAAGACGTCGGATTGCTGCGCTAAGGAAAATCGCGCGGGTGTGACAAGCCCTTGCAAACAAGAGCACCTGACGGTATGGGTGAATCCGAAGGGTTGCCCGGCGAGATTTCCGAGCTAAAAGAAGGTGTCGAATGACCTGATCCATCGGTGGGAGAAATGGGGTGAGATGGGGCGCAAGCTGGCTGCGGCCAACTGGCGGCGCCTGCTTGAATTGCGGCAACGTCTGCGGTTGAGGGAGGAGACGCTTCACCTGATTCTTGCCGCGTTGGTTGGTGTTGCTGGTGGGATTGCGAACTTCGCGTTTTACCTCGGGATCGAGTGGATTAAATGGCTGGCGTTGCGGCAGCCGGGCGATCCTGTCGAGATTGCCGAGGTCCTGCCGCCATGGGCGCGGTTTGTTGCCCCTGCGCTGGGTGGTCTTGCTGCGGGTCTTGTTTTGCACTGGGGACTCAAGGGTTTGGGGGCAAGAGAGGCGCCGAATTTGATTGAGGTTGTTGTTGCTGGCGACGGGCGATTGCCGTTCAGAACGACAATTGTGAAAATCGTTTCGTCGCTTTTGAGCATTGGCACAGGGGCCTCGATAGGCCGTGAAGGATCAGTGGTTAGCCTGTCTGCCATGCTGGCTTCGAAAGGGGGTGTGCTGGCCAATTGGCCGCCGTACAGATTGAGGTTGTTGCTGGCTTGCGGTGCGGCGGCGGGGTTGGCGGCGGCATACAACGCGCCGATTGCTGGGGCTGTTTTTGCTGCGCAAATTGTTTTGGGGAACTTCTCGATGAACCTGTTTGCGCCGCTGGTATGCGCATCGGTTGTCGCTGCGGTCGTGTCACGGAGCTTCTTTGGAATCGAACCATGGTATCGTGTGCCGGGTTTTGATTTTACAAGGCTGACGCAACTTCCGTGGTTTCTTGTGTTGGGGGCGATGGCCGGGACGTTGGGCGCTGGTTTTTTGCGTCTCCTGCAGATTAGCGAATCGGCTTTTCGGCGGACCAGATGGCCGGTTCATTGGCGGGTTGCACTGGCTGGGGTGGCTGTTGGGGCGCTGGCTGTGTTTGTGCCCGAGGTGTGGGGCAACGGGTATGTAGTGGCGTCGAGGATTTTGACCGGCGAGGGCGGGTACGGACTGGTTTTTCTGTGCACGCTTCTGTTGGCGAAACTGTTTGCCACATCAGTGACCGTTGGGGCTGGCACTGTTGGCGGAGTGTTTACGCCAACGCTTTTCCTTGGGGCGGCTTTGGGAAGCATATTTGGTCATTTGTTGCACATGGGTGGGCTGGTTTCCGAGTCGGTCCCAACCGGTGCGTTTGCGCTGGCAGGGATGGGCGGCATGCTTGCGGCGACGACACATTCACCCTTGTTGGCGCTAATTGCCGTGTTTGAAATCTCGTTGAACTACTCGCTCATTCCGCCTCTCATGCTGGCTTGTGCGGTCGGCACACTGGTCAGCCGCCGTCTTCATCCGGCATCGGTTTACACCGAACCACTGCGCGCCAAGGGCATTTTGCACGAGGCGGACAGTGAGAGACTTGGGGCAGCGGTGCAACAGAAAGTGGGCGACATGATGCATGCGCCGGTGACGCCATTGCGGGAAAACGCGACGTTGCGCGAGATAGCCGAACGTTTCCTGATAAGCTCAAACAACAACATTCCTGTGGTTAACAGTGAAGGACGCCTTGTCGGAGTGGTGGCGTTGCAGGATTTGAAAGCCTATCTGGGGTCAGGTGACGAAATACCTGGTGTAATAGCGTTTGACGTGATGCGACCTCCGCCGCCGTGCTTAACCCCCAACCTGACGATACAGGAGGCATTGCCTGTTCTTTTGTCCAGCGAGATGCGCTGCGTTCCAGTCGTGAACAACAAAATCGATTTCCGGCTCATAGGCGCGGTTGTCAGGAGCGAAGCTCTTGGATTGATATCTGAAGCCATTGCAACACACGCAACACGGCGTGTTTAGCCACTAAACCCGCACGGAGCAATCGAACCGTTTGAATCGAAAAGACTTGAACGACCCGGCATCTCGAGGCGGCTGGGCAAATTCCCCGAGATGGCGGTGCAGGATGCAGACGCCACGCGGCGTGTGCGACAGTGGACCTGACGATTTTGGTTGGCAAGATGCGGCAGCGCTGATTGATTCTGGAGCGCGGTTGATTGGCGCATGATCTTTGTCCGGCCGGCATTTTTTTTGTGGCGCAGCATGAGTCGTCGTCGTTATGCTCCAGTTGAACCCAATGCTAAGCGCCGGTTACTGACGCCATGCGATTTTAAATGTTGCGGTTTGTCGTGGTGGCGATTTGCACGACGGTAGTGAGCGCTGTGCTCGTTACTTGCGATTGTGTTGGAGACCAGTGGACTCTTTTCAGTCAGCGCATTGTCAAGGGTCTGGAAATACTTGCCAGCTTGTACAACCTGTTTGATACTGACTATGCGCATCCTGCATGCACAGGGCATGCACAAGACTTGATCTGGCAAGACGGAAGATCGTTCCGCATCAAGGCAACCTACCGTTTTTGACGAGGCGCTGCGGGCATACCATGGGAAAACCAGCGGGCATTTTGACTTTGGCGGTCTGCGGGGCGCCGGCAAGGTGCAGGCGGATGTTAACTGGATTCTTCCTCTGTTTGTCGGCGGTTTTCTGGTCAGGGGCGCCGTCGGGCGATGAGAATAGGCCGATAAGGACGGAGTACGAGGTCAAGGCGGCTTTCTTGCTGAAGATTCCGAGTTTTGTCAATTGGCCCACAAACGCCTTTTCGTCAGTGGATGCGCCTTTGGTTGTAGGCATTCTTGGTAAGGACCCATTCGGGAATGTCATCGATGAGCTGGCGGAGGCAACGAAGCTTCGAAGTCATCCGGTCACGGTGTGTCGTTTGCACACGGTGAAAGAAGCCATTGACAAGAATTGCCACGTGTTGTTTATCGCCTCCTCGGAAGAGGAGTGCATAGAAGAAATCGTTGCGGTGATTGGGAACAAGCCGATACTGACGGTGGGCGACGTTCCGGGTTTTGCAGCGCGCGGGATCATGATCAATTTTGTGGTGATAAACAAGACCGTGAAATTCGAGATCAACGCGAAGCGCGCGCAGGACGCAGGTTTGAGAATCAGTACTCAACTGCTTGAACTTGCGGTAGGGAGCACGAAACCGCGCAAGCCTTGAAACAGGTGTCGGTGAACTACATTTCGACATTGCCGATCAGGAGCAAGCTGTTGGCGGTCATAATGCTGACCAGCACGTTTGCTTTGGTAGTTGCTGTGGCAGGTTTCATTGGCTATGAATGGTTTGTAATGCGAGAGGAGGCAGAACGCGGTATCCAAACCCAGGCACGGATTCTTGCGGCCAATTTGGGTGCAGCAACTGTGTTCGAGGATTCGGAACAGGCATCCAGAACATTGCAGGTGCTTGGTTCGCGCCGTGAGTTTGAATGTGCGTGGGTATTGAATGAGAACCGGGAGATTCTGGCGACGTACCGGAGTCCCACCGTGCCGGTTTCAGAACTGCAGGAATTGCCCGTCGGCAAATCCCGTTCGTGGGGCGGGCATGTCGCAGTAAGCGAAGCTATCGAGTACGGCGGCGAGAGGGTTGGTACAATTGTCCTGCAGGCGAGGTTCGACTTCATCAAGGGCCGTTTCAAGAGGCAGGTTGAACTTGCCATGACCATTCTGCTGTTATGCTTGATTGTGTCGTTTTGGCTTGCGGCGTGGTTGCAGCGTTACGTGTCTGGGCCGTTGCATGCATTGTTGGAAGGCATACAACAGGTTTCTTCCAAGCAGGATTTCACAGTGCGCGTGCAGAAATCGAGCGAAGATGAGTTCGGGAAGCTCGTGGACAGTTTCAACAGCATGCTTGAGATGATTCAGGCCCGTGATACTGAGCTTCGGAAGACTCGTCATGAACTGGAGCTCAGAGTCGCGGAGAGAACCAGTGCCCTTGAAACCGAAATCGACGAACGGCGGCGCGCGGAATTGGCTCTGGCTGCTGAAAAAGATCGGCTAGCTGTCACATTGCGATCTATTGGAGACGGTGTTGTCGCGACGGATTGCGCGGGCAGAATCACGCTGTTTAATACTGTGGCAGAGAAGCTCACGGGCTTTTCGTCTGATAATGCGGTTGGGAAACCAATTGTAGAGGTGTTGCGACTCCGGCGCGCGGGTGACTCACGATCCATTGATCTTGTCGGGCTGGCGCTCAAAGATTCCGAGCCAACCTCGTTTGGGGGGGATTTTGTGCTGGTTGGGAAGGACGGTTTCGAAAGGCTCATAGAATGCGGTGGCTCTCCGATTCGAGACAGGCAAAGTCGTGTTGCGGGTGTGGTGTTTGTTTTCCGGGATGTTACGGAAAAGCGGCGGGCTGCTGAGGAACTGCTCAAGGCCAGCAAGCAGGAATCGATCAGCCTGCTTGCCGGTGGGATTGCGCATGATTTTAACAACATACTCACGGCGATCATAGGGAATATTTCGTTCGTACGATCATGTGCGCCGAAATTGGGGGATTTGGCAGAGCCTTTGAAGCAAGCTGAACAAGCTGCCATTCGTGCGAGCGACCTGACACGGCAATTGACCAGTTTCACCAAGGGCGGAGTAGCATCGCGGAGGCCGGCTCATCTTGGCGCGATCATAAAAGACACAACGGCTTTTGCTCTTCACGGCTCGAAGGTTGTATCCAACGTCGAGATTCCCGATGACCTTTGGCCGGTAACGGTCGATGTTGTGCAAATGAGCCAGACAATTCAGAACATCGCGTTGAATGCGGTCCAAGCCATGCCAAGCGGTGGAACACTGGATGTCAAGGCTTCCAATGTGGATTCCTATTCAGCAGTGCAGTTGGGGTTGCGGGCGGCTCGATATGTTAAGGTGTCGATTCGTGACACTGGTGTTGGTATCCCCGCAAAGGACCTGCCGCACATTTTTGAGCCTTACTTCACGACCAAGAAGTCAGGATTAGGTCTCGGGCTTGCTGTCGCTTATTCTGTCATTCGAAGACACGAAGGCGAGATAAAGGTGGAATCGGCGCCCGGACATGGCACAACGTTCCATATTTACCTGCCCGCTGCTGAAGAACAGCCAGCCGCACAGCTCCCCAAGACAGATGAGCCGGTTGCGGGGCAAGGTCGCGTTCTGGTGATGGACGACGAAGAGGCGATTCGTGCGCTGGCCACGGCTGCGCTAAACCGTCTCGGGTACGAGGTCGAAACAGCGGCAGATGGGGCCGAAGCGGTCGAATTGTACAGAAAAGCTTTGCTGCAGAAACGGCCGTTCTCAGCCGTGATACTTGACCTCACGGTCAGAGGTGGAATGGGCGGAGGGGAAACAATTCGCCGGCTGCGCGATCTTGATCCCAATGTGAAGGCCATAGTGTCAAGTGGTTATTCTGAAGATGCAATTATGGCCAATTACCGTGAGCACGGTTTTGTTGCGGCGGTTGAAAAGCCATATCGCCTTCAAGAAATGAGCCGCGTCCTCCAGGAAGTGATTGCGACAAACGCACAACCCGCACGTCGCCCTTGGTGACCTGTAGCCCGCATACTTTCCAGCCCGGCGTAGCCGGAACCAAAGGTGGCGGACAGGCAATGCCCGGCGCCTGCGTCCATTGATGAGGACAGTCGGCCATGCCGGGCTCCATTGCTATATTGAAAGGTCATTCATGTTTGCGAAGATTTTCACGCCGCGAGTGTTCTCAGTTTCTGTGTATCTGTTTCTCTGGCCCTCAGTAAGGTGGTCACAATGGTACGGCCTTTGGCGGTGAGCTGGTTAAGGTGACAGGCTCGCAGTTTGGGTTTTGCCCCTGATTGGTGCGTGCCTCGCAGATAGCCTCATGTTCCAGTCGGCGGCTGCCGAAGTCTGTGGAGGAACCCCTCGGATGCGATATGGGGACAGACACGTTGTTTGCGGTGTCATGCCGATCTGGTTCTAGACACGTTGTTTGTGCACAAAAACAAAGCGGCAGCAAGCTGCCGCACTCCAAGCGCTTCGCGCCTGCCAACGCCCAATGCATCCGCGGCAGCGCTTTAGAAACCATCGGGATCAGGGGTGAGATCGGATGGGGCGAAATGGGGACAGACACTTAGCCCGCATATTGCATACCCTGAGCAGTCTGCGAAACGGGTGTCTTCCAGCAACCAAGGAATATGCGGGCTCTGGGAAACCCGCGCCAAACCAGACAAGTAGTGATATCTTCTGCAGTGTGTCAGCAGTCGTGTTGCCGAAATCGGCTCCGGAGAGGAGCACGGTGTGAGGTCTGGAAACTGAGATTCTCTCGTCTGGGCGCGGGTTTCCTTGGTCCGGAGGGCCACAGCTCGTCCCTTGGCGCAGGCGCAAAGCGCTGGGATACCACAATCAGGACCAGAAAGCTTTCGGTTTTCTGTGTAAACGCGGAACTCTAGCGGGGATGGGTTGTTGCGTCGATTGGGCGTTGCCCGCCAGGCGACTTTGGTTCATGACGCCGGGCTGGGAAATATGCCGACGAGAGGGTGGCCTGTGAGATTTCCGGGTTGGAGGATTGCGCGTTTCGCTAATTGCGAATCCTCTGGCTCAACTTCGGTGCGCACAATAGAATCCGACCGCCGTGTCAATGATGAACAGAGGCTGCTGCACGGGCCAGCAGGTTGGCGCTATCGGACATCAGATGGCGGGCATTATAAGGTTTTTTGGGGGACTGCGGTTCGTTGCGTTTTGCATAGCGCTTCTCAGTTTTTTCGGGATTTCGGCTGTCGATTCCGGAGTTGCACAAGAGCAGGTGGTAATTCCTTTTGGGTCCGGGTGGCGCTGGCGCAAAGGGACGAGTGAGGCGTCAAATCCAACGTCAGCATGGCGGGAACGCGCTTTTGACGACAGTTCATGGTCGTTGGGGGTGATGCCATTCTATTATGGGAACTACACGGTCACAAACGGCACGCGGCTTGCGGACATGCGGAACAGTTACACGACGGTCTATTTGCGCAAGGCGTTTGTGGTGGAAAACATTTCGGAGGTGACCACGCTGAGTCTCCGGGAAATCATAGACGATGGGTTCATTGTCTGGGTCAACGGCACGGAAATACAGCGTTACAACGTTGGTGACGGTCAACAGCCTTACAACGCGGGGACGCCTGCGGCCATTGGCGAGGTTCCTGTCGAGGCCACCGCAATGGTGATGGTGAGTCCGGAGCTGCTTGTGGAGGGGACAAATGTGATTGCGGTTCACGGGATCAACCGGAGCCTCACCAGCAGCGATTTTTACCTTGATCTTGAGCTGCGGCTTACAAGGCGTGTAACTGCGCCGCCGGCAGTGGCGTCCGTGTCACCCGCGCCAGGCTCGAATCTCAGCGCACTGACGGAGGCGAAGGTTGTCTTCAACAAACCGGTTGTTGGGATTGAAGCTAGTGAGTTTTACATCAACGGCCAGCCGGCCAGTGCCGTAAGCGGTGGCTCGGGCACGAACACGTATGTGTTCAGGTTTTCACAGCCCATGCCCGGGCCAGTGGACATGAGATTTGGCGCGAACCATAGCATTACCGACCTCGAAGGCAGCCGCTTTGATGAGACTGCGCCGGGATCGTCATGGAATTACGTGTTGGCTGACACGATTGGGCCGAGGATTGTGTCTGTTTTTCCTGTTCCTGAGGCGGCGGTTGGGACGCTGAAAAGCATTGAGATTTGGTTTGACGAACCCGTGACAGGCGTTGACGCGAGCGACTTGTTGGTGAACGGCCAGCCGGCTGCACAGGTTGTTGGCTTCCATTCCGGGCCTTACACATTCACATTTTCGGAACCGCAATCTGGCGTCGTTACAGTCCGCTGGGCGGACGGCCATGGGATTCGTGACTTGTCACCGGCTGGCAATGGTTACGTCGGCGGGGCGTGGACGTACAGTCTCAGCGCAGGGACTTCGCCGGGCGACGTCGTAATCAATGAGTTTCTCGCAGACAACTTGACGGGGTTGTTGGATGAAGACGGGCAAAAGCAGGATTGGATCGAATTGTTCAACCGCGGAACCAACAGCGTCAATCTGCTTGGCTGGTCGTTGACCGATACACCTGAAAACCCGGCAAAGTGGGTTTTCCCGTCGGTAACGTTGAAGCAAGGCCAATATCTGATGATCTTTGCCTCCGGGAAGGACCGCAAGCCGACCGCAGCCGGCGAAAAACTGCACACGAATTTCCGGCTGAATCAGGGTGGGGGTTATCTTGGACTGTTCAGTCCGGATTTGCCGAGGCGTTGTGTGAGCGAGTTTGCGCCTGCATATCCCGAACAACGGGGTGACATTTCGTATGGCCTGAGTTCGAATAATACGGCTGCGTATTTTGTGACGCCAACGCCCGGGGCGGCCAACGCTGTCAGCGGCGCCGCAGCGGAGTTTGTTCAGCCGCCGAACGCATCGGTTAAGAGTGGTTTCTACGACGAGCCGTTCAATGTCGTGCTATCCACGGCGACTGACGGTGCCGAGATACGCTACACGTTGGACGGAGGCACTCCCACGCTGACGAGCTTTCGATACACCGGGCCAATCAATGTTGTTGGCACGCCTTCGAAAGCGGCGGTGATCTTGCGTGCGGCGGCTTTCAAGGCCGGGTTGTTGCCCTCGAGAACTGTGACGCACACATACATCTTTCCGTATCACGTGGTAACTCAACCGGCGCGGCCAGCAGGGTTCCCGGAGATTTGGGATTCACCAAGAGTTGATATTCGCGGGGATTACGAGATGGACCCTGACATTGTAAACAAGGGCACAAATGCAGCCATCATCCGGGCCGGACTGATGAAACTGCCGACGCTTTCCATCGTAACCGATGTTGGCAAACTGTTTGGGGCGGCCGAAGGCGTGTATGTGCGGAAGGACGACGCGAACCAGCAGCCTGTGCATGTCGAACTGCTGTTTCCTGATGGGACACGCGGTTTTAGCACACCAGCCGGCCTCGAAATCCAGGGCGGCACCAGCCCGAGTGACATGGGTACCAACACGTGGAAATCAAAGAAACTTTCCATGAGGCTGTTGTTTAAGGGTGCGTTTGGGGCCCGCAGTCTTGAATACCCATTGTTCGAGGATTCGCCTGTAACCAGATTCAACACGCTCGTGCTCGACAACGGGCTGAACTATGTTTGGCACTACAACGGCGGTTCAAGCACCGAAGACCAGCGCGTTCGAGCGCAGTACGTGCGCGACGCTTTTGTTAGCGATCTGCAACGGGTTATTAGCGGCACAAGCGCGCACTGGCGTTTCGTCCACGTCTATCTGAATGGCCTTTATTGGGGGATCACGGGGTTACATGAGCGGCCGGACGACAAGTTCGCTGAAGAATACTTTGGCGGCGATTCGGCAGAATACGACGTTTTGCGGCACAACGCCAACAATGTTGTGGCAGGCAACAACGCTGCGTACAACCAGATGTTTTCGATGGCGCGAGGCGGCTTGTCCAACAACGTCGCATACGAAGCGCTCCAGCAGATGCTCGACCTGCCCTGGTTCATCGATTACATGATCATAAACTTCTGGGCCGGGAACACAGATTGGGCACACCAGAACTGGTATGCTTGCCGACGGCGCGCCGCTGATGGCAAATGGCGGTACTTGAGCTGGGACGCCGAACATGTTCTCAAGAGCCCAAGCCAGAACAGCCTTTCACTTACCAACTCCGGCGGTCCCACAGAACTGTTTCAGTTGTTGCGCGCGAACCCGGAGTTCAGGGTTCGTTTTGGGGATCACGTGCACCGGCACTTTTTCAACGGGGGCGTCTTCTCTGTTGATTCGACGCAGCCCGTGCCGTTGGACAACCCTGTGGCAAACCGTCCCGCGGCACTGTATCTGAAGCGCATCTGGGAGATTGATCCGGCAATGGTTGGAGAGTCGGCCAGGTGGGGTGATTCGGGCGATTACGGCGTTAACCGATCGAACAACCCGCTCACACGCGATGGCGATTGGATTCCGGAGCTGTTGGCTTTGATGGGGTGGACAAACTCACCGGCGCACTCGGCAAGCTTCAACTTGTTCCCTACGCGGTCCGGCATAGTTCTGGGCCAGTTCATCTCCGCCGGGCTATATCCGTCGGTCGCTGCCCCAAGCTTTAGTCAGCACGGCGGGGCAGTGCCGGTGGGATACGAGCTCCGGATTACTGCTCCTGCGGGCAAAGTTTATTACACAATAAACGGGGTTGATCCTCGAGTTTACGGCAGCGGCAGCGTATCGCCTGCGGCGGTTGCGTATGCTGGGCCTATACGGCTGGACCGGTCCGTGATAGTCAAAGCCCGGGTTTTGTCTGGTGTCACATGGAGTGCTTTGAGCGAGGCGGCGTTCACCGTGGGCGCGATGGGTCTGCCTCTGATCTTTTCGGAAATAATGTATAACCCTCTTAACGGGGACGCATTCGAGTTTGTCGAGATACAGAACACGGGGCCTGTCCCGCTCGACCTCAGCGGGTTCAGAATTGACGGAATAGACTGCGCAATACCAAACGGGACTGTGGTTGCTCCAGGGGCGGTTTTGGTTTTTGCGAATGGAACCGACCCAGCAGCGTTCGCGACCCGGTACCCCGGGGTTGTTGTGACGGCGTATTATCGCGGCAACTTGTCCAATGCAGGAGAGCGAATTGCGCTGGTTGATCTGCATGGCAGGACGGTGCTAGCCGTTCACTACGATGACAAAGGTGGCTGGCCAGTTCTGGGCGATGGCGCCGGATTTTCGATCGAGCCAAGTGATCCGGCTGGCGATCCAAACGCACCAGCAAACTGGCGCCCAAGCGAGAGAGTGTATGGAACGCCTGGACAACCACCGCGGCTTCCACAGGACCCGCCGAGCGTGCTACTCAGTGAAATCATGACTGATAATCTCTCCGCAGTGACGAACGGGATTTCATGTCCGGACTGGATAGAAATTCACAATCCGGGCTCACAGTTGGTGGACCTATCAGGCTGGAGCATCACTGACGACAGCAACCCGCGGAAGTTCGTTTTCCCTGCGGGCACGGTTGTGGAGCCGAGCGGGTATCTGATCGTATGGTGCGATTCCGACACCGGTGCTCCCGGGGTTCATTCTGGGTTCAAACTGGACCGCCGGGGGGAAAGCGTCTTCCTGTACGATCGGGACACGAATCGAGTGGATGGTGTGACGTTTGGCTGGCAATTGCCGGACTATTCAGTCGGACGGATCCAAAGCTCATGGAAACTTGCCATCCCAACCCCCGGCGGTCCAAACATCCCTGCCAACGTCGCGGCGCAGACCAACTTGTGCATAAACGAATGGCTCGCCAATGCGGCCCCGGGCGGGAGCGACTGGATCGAGTTTTTCAATCGCGCTTCAGATGCGCCGGTTGACCTGACCGGGCTTTTTGTTGAGACCGACAACGCCATCGCGCGATTACCCGGCCTGTCTTTTGTCCCGCCAAGAGGGTACATGCTGTTGTTCGCCGATGAACTCCCTGGCACGGGACATCTGGACTGCAAGCTTCCGGCGTCTGGCGGACAAATCACGCTTTGCAGTGCTGTGGCTGAGGTGATTGACAAGGTCTCCTACGGTCCGCAATCCGAGGGAGTATCGGGAGGACGTCTTCCGGACGGCGCCAGCGCAATCGTTGCATTTCCCGGCAGTGCAAGTCCCGGCTCGACGAACTACGTGATTTCATGGTCCGGTCCTGTGTTAAATGAAATTCTCGCCTGCAACAGCCGAGGTGTGGTGTCACCGTGGGGGGATTACGCGGGGTACATTGAATTGTTCAATCCTGCAGGTAGCGAGGTTGACCTAACCGGGTTTTCATTGGCTATTCTGTCGAGTTCATCGGAACGCTGGTTCTTCCCGCAAGGCAGCGTCATGCAACCGGGCGGTTACCTTTGCGTTTGGTGTAGTGGTGCGAAGCCGCCCAGTACAAGTGTGTCGCAGGTTCCAAACGCTGGGTTCGCATTGAATACTCAAAAGGGTGAAATCGGGCTTTTTGATCAAGCTGGGCGGCTTGTTGACGCTGTGAGGTACGGCTTGCAGGTGGCGGACATGCCAATCGGGCGAAACCAGGGAAACTGGCAGTTAATGGCGAGTCCAAGCCCCGGCGCTGATAATGGCGCGCCAGTTCAACTCGGTCCGATAACCGCTCTCAGAATCAACGAGTGGTTGGCTGCGGGAGATGATGACTGCGATTGGTTTGAACTTTACAACACTGCAGGTCTCCCGGTCGAGCTGAGCGGATTGTTCCTGACCGATGATCCTTCGATCGCGGGCCGCACGAAGTCGCGCGTTGCTGCTCTCAGTTACGTCGGAGCGCATGACTGGGTTTGTTTCGTTGCGGACGGGAATCCTTCCGCCGGCCCGAACCACGTTAACTTTAGCCTCGACAGGCTGGGTGAAACCATTCGCTTGTACGGACCGGATTTGACGCTCATTGACTCGGTTGACTTCGGGCTTCAGGCAAGAGGTGTTTCAGAAGGCAGGCTGCCAGACGGCACTGAGCGATTTGCAAGTTTTCCAGGAACACCGTCACCGGGCACTTCGAACTACCTGCCGCTGCCGGGAGTTGTCATCAATGAGGTGTTGTCCAACCCGGCTGAGCCATTCGAGGACGCGATCGAGCTTTACAACCCAACTGAACTGTTTGTGAACATTGGTGGTTGGTACCTGAGCGACAGCATCAACGATCCCATGAGGTACCGGATACCAGACGGGACTCTAATCCCGCCGCACGGTTACCGCGTGTTTTACCAGTGCCAGTTCGGGCGCGGCGATGATGATCAGCCGCCAAAGTTCTCCCTTAACGGCGCGCACGGCGATTCCGTGTACCTGTCCGAGACTGATGCGGCGGGAAACCTGACGGGGCGGCGTGCCGGAGTGACATTTGGCGCGTCTCCGAAAGGGGTTTCTTTTGGGCGATACACGACGAGCATCGGCGTGGATTTCGTTTCGCTGTGCCGCCCGACTTTCGGCGCAGACAACGCAACAACTGTCGAGCAATTCCGCACGGGCATCGGTGCAGAGAACGCCGGCCCGGTGGTCGGGCCGATAGTGATCAGCGAGATAATGTATCACCCGCCTGCTGACTCGAGCATTGCAGACGCCGCTGTTTATGAGTTCATCGAGCTGCACAATATCGCATCTACAAACGTTCCGCTGTACGACGTCGCGTGTCCAACGAACGTGTGGAGACTCGCCAGAGCGGTTCGTTTTGATTTTCCTACAGGCGCTGTCATGGCGCCGGGAGCTTACGCAGTAGTTGTTCCGTTTGACCCGGTTGCTGACGTGAACGCTCTTGCCGAGTTCAAAGCGCGATACACCGCTGCACCAACCATTATACTTGGCCCGTACCTTGGGAAGCTGGACAACGCGGGCGACGTTATCGAGTTGTTGCGACCGGAAAGTGCGGTGCAACCGCCAGCGGCCGACGCCGGTTTCGTGCCGTACGTGTTGGTTGATCGAGTTTGTTATGAGGACGATTCGCCATGGCCGACGGCTGCCGACGGCGGCGGGGCTTCACTCCAGCGAGTCGAGCAGGGGAGTTACGGAAATGACCCCCTCAATTGGAAAGCTGAAGCGCCAACGCCCGGACAACCGAACAGTTCCGCTGGCGACTCACCGCCGGTGATTGTTAACCAGCCGGCGAACGTCACAGTAGCCGCAGGTAAGCGCGCTGAATTCAGGGTGGTTGCCAATGGCACGCCGCCTCTGCGGTTTCAATGGTATTGTAGCGGCAACAGTGTCTTGGGAGCAACAAATGATACGCTCATGATTGAACACACGGCGCCGGATCACGCTGGTGAGTACAGAGTTGAAGTCGTGAACCAGTTTGGTTCGATTCTGAGTGCGCCTGCGGTGTTGACTGTTCTTGTGCCGCCGGTGATTGTCGTCGGACCTCAAGACGTGACGGTTAACCTCGGTGACCCCGCCGAGTTTGTTGTTCAAGCCGAAGGCACGAAACCGTTGTTTTATCAGTGGCAACACAATGGAATCGATCTGCCCGGGAAAACCAACGCTGTTCTCAGCATTGCCGCCGTGAGTCTGGCAGATTCAGGCATTTTCAAGGTGATTGTGAGAAACTCGATCGGCACTGAAACGGCTGAGGCTTTGCTCGGTGTCCGTGTTCCTCCGGTGATAACCGGACAGCCGCAGGGCGGTTATGCGGCGGTTCATGGCTCATTTGTATTTGAGGTTTCTGCCACCGGGGACGCGCCGTTGACATACCAATGGTTGTTCAATGGAAATCAGCTTCAAGGGTGCAACGGCTCCACGCTTACTCTGAATAACCTCACGGACTCGGATGCGGGTGAGTATTCGGTTTTGGTAAGTAATCCTGTGGGTCATGTGCTGAGCGCGCCCGCTGTGTTGATCATCGTTGACCCGCCTCTACTCTTGGGGCCAACCATCAATCAGGAGGGTGAATTCGCGGCAATTCTTTCGGGGCCGACAAACCACGTCTATGTTCTCGAAAGTACAACGAATCTTGTTGACTGGACCGAAGTGACGAGAGTTTTCAATGACAGCCTGCAGATGCGGGTCATAGACCCATCGGCTCTCGATCCCGTTGGCCGCTACTACCGGGTCCGATTGATCGAATGAGTCTTGTTCGCCAGGAAATCTTGCCGGATGGAAGTGGCTGGCAAGATTCCCGGACTAATACAAAGTGAAATTGGCCTCGGTACCCAGTGGCGCGGGTGGAGACGGTTTCTGGCCGTGCAGGTTCTTGTAAATGTGGACGGCGCTCATCGAGCGTTTGGTCAACAACACGTCCGGCACGCCATCGCCCGTGAAATCGCCCGTCAGCACAAGCCGCTCCTCGCCAGCGGCGTCGTCGGCTGCGTCCATGGCGAGGGTGGCGATGCGTTTGCCTGTGCAGTCGAATATGGCTCTGGATTGAGCTACAACGATTTCATGGATCCCATCACCGGTCCAATCCAACAATGCATGGTGGCGCGCGTAATCGGTGTTGATCTTTGTGCGTACGTTTCCGTTTTCATCGAAGACCCACACGGGGCCTGCCCCCCATGGTCGGTGATCAATGTCAACGGCGATCTGGAGTCCGGGGATTTCAGGGCAGATTTTGCCGACGTCAATTGATTCGAAGTGTTCGCCTGTCACTTCCCATAATGAGTGGCCATTGCCGTCAATAAGGGCAATGCCGTTCGCACCACAGAACGTCATGGCGAAACGGAACTGGTCGGGTTTGTGTCCCGACCTGACCAATCGGAAGCAATCGCAATGGCCGCGGGCTTGATCGATTTTGGTGGTTTTGGTCAGCCATCGTACTGTGCCGTCAGGATTGAGCATTGCATACCCGGCCATGACTTCGTCGCGGCCGTCTCCGTCCAAGTCGATCGGCACCGGCTGGTGGGCAGTCAGGAAACCGCCGGGGTTGCGTGCGGTCCAGAGCTGTTTGCCGGAGCGGTCAAAAGCCCAGATTTGGGTGTAGCGGGTTTTGATCAAGACATCCGTTGCGCGCGCGCTGCCAGACAGGTTGGCAAAGACGATGCAATCTGTGGCGTCTTTTGGGATATGGATCCGGCGCTTTTCGATGCCTGTGGCGCCGTTCAATTCGATTAGGAACCCCTCAGTGCACAGAACAACCTCGTTCCGACCGTCGCCATCCCAATCGTAGATTTGGCATGCGACGTCGTGGTGAAGCTTTTTCCGGCCGATGCGCGGGTCCCCCCATCGCCAGAGCAAGGTGCCGTCCAGGCGTTGAGCAACAACGGCGCTGGTGTAGTGCACGTCATTGTTGTCCACATTGCGTGCGGACACGATTTCGACTGCGCCGTCTTTGTCAAGATCGCCTGCCACCACCCATGCGCCCGAGTAATCTGGGTCGAGTCTCACAATCCGCCACGGTTCGACGGTGGCAAGGTCCTCTCTTTCCTTGGGCACGGGCACCACAGAATCAGCAGACATGCAAAGCCATTGGAGTGCACAGCTCAATAGCAGGAGGACGGCATGCTGTGCCGACCGCGACGGTTGATCTGCTAATCTTCGAGGTACCAGAATGAATGAACGACCTGCCTGCGATTGTCGATTTCCCATAGTTTCTTGAATGAGACGCGCTCAACATGGCCGTCGAGCAGCGTCACGTTTGCGCCCTGGTTATGGACGGTTGGGCGGCCGTAATTGAACGGTGTGTCCGGGTACTGCGGCATTGTATCGACAAGCCCGTCACGGTTCATGTCAAGTGTGAATCTGTAGTTTGGTTCAACCGGTGAGTACACGTAGTGCGTGATGGTGTCCATGAACATCATGGCGTCGGATGGCTTTCGGATGCGCGACACTTGGAGCGGTGGATTGACATCTCCGTAGTAGAACGGCCCGCTGAGCGGCTCGCCAAACGCTCCGAAATGCGCGCCGATCCAGCAGTTCCAGTTCGTGGACGGTTGTGTCCAACGAGAGAACGGCACCGGACCAACACTGCCACCGGGACACCGGCGGACTTCATCATAAAATACCTGTGTTGCTGTGAATATCTTCCCGGTTTCCATTTGTCTGGCGATATACGGTGCAAGTTTTGCGTGCCAAAAAGCCTTGGTGTAGTCGGACGACAAATCGCCGAACAACGGCAGCCGGTCTCTGAAATCGTCCAGGTACATGATCGTGGCGATCCCCCAATTACGCATGTTTGATGCGCATTTGATGGTTTGGCCTTTGGCTTTTGCCTTGCTGAGTGCAGGCAGGAGCATGGCGGCCAGTATTGCAATTATGGCAATGACAACCAGCAGTTCTATCAGTGTGAACGACGCGTTCGGATGCTTTCTTTCGGCTCGTTTGCCGGGCATGACTCTTTTAAGCATCGCGGTGTTTGCAACTGCAGCGGTCATGGGATTTGGCTTTGCTTGATGTGAACTCTGAGAATATGTCGCATGGCTTTGGGCCTTGCCTGTTTCACTGGCAACGACAGTTCGCATCATATGCTGGAGCAACCAGCGGGTCAATGAGTTAGCGGTCAGCTGACTGATTCCGCAACGCGCGAAAGCTCCGGATGCCGAATCATCCGCTCTAACCGAGGAGGTCGGTCGGCGGTAAGCATCGAGCTCGCAGCGGGGAGTCCATCGGACCGATGTCTGCCGTCTTCAACCGCTGGATGCGTGTAACGCGGCACGATAATCTGTGGTTTCGAGGCCTGTTTTTCTCGGGATTGTCCCGGCAACCGGAGCGCAATGGTGACACACTACCCCGATAGAGGACCCAGTGTCTCACGAAGCCTCGGCAACACCCCTGCCCCGTTTGACTCCCGGAGCGTGTTGTGCAATTTTACCGCAAATAGAGGGACAGACACGGTATTTGGGCGCCCCGGGTTCTGACCCGGACCCGCCCGACCAGTCGGCCAATGGGAGGCACGGCTGCGCGCCTGTCGCTCTGTTGCAAGGAGAACAACAATACAAATCAAGGAGGTTGTAATGAGACTGCCCAGAATCAAACTTCAGGGTAAGACTGTTCTGTATCACTGCATGTCCAGAATCGTCGGCAAGGAGCATCTGCTGGATCAA
>JAAYVR010000089.1 GCA_012517065.1 Verrucomicrobiota bacterium
AGACGACGGTCTTACCCTGAAGTTTGATTCTGGGCAGTCTCATTACAACCTCCTTGATTTGTCTTGTTGTTCTCCTTGCAACAGAGCGACAGGCACGCAGCCGTGCCTCCCGTTGGCCGACTGGTTTGGCGGGTCCGGGTCAGAACCCCGGGCGCCCAAATACCGTGTCTGTCCCTCTATTTGGGGGTAAAATCGCACAACACACCCCGGGAGTCAAACGGGGCCGGTGTGTTGGCGAGGCGTCCTAATAAAGCGGGGGCAATATCGGGTTAGTGTGTCACCATTGCGCTACCACCTCTCCGAAGACCCGGAGAACGACAGCCTTCCAGTCCACGAATCCTCGTACGAGGTTACATTGATCTCGAGGTGCATCCGCTTGCTGCAGCCAGCTCGGGTTTGGGCATGAATTCCAGGAAACCGCATCGCTACATAGGAGGGAAGTTCAACCGTGAGATTTCCGGGCTAAGGCCGGACCACCGTCGAAATTGGATGGCATTCGCAAATCCGCGTACTCCCGCCCCTGACACAGGTCCTCCGCTGCATTGAAAGTTCATATAGTTATCCTTGTCAGGCTCTATTCACAGTGTTTCCATATCGGCGGTGATTCGGACGCGCGGCATCAATAGGTTGCCGCGCCAAATCTTGATCGAGGCAAATCAGAGATGTACCCGTTCAGCTCTGGCAAAGGCGCACCAAGAACGCCGTCGTTAGTTCGAGACAAGGGCAACTCAGTATCGGACCGGCTGCCTGCACAACACCGGAGCATGCCCGACGTTTGGGCACGCTTGATGCTTTGGGTTCTTGTCATCTTCTCCACGGCGACGACAAACGGAGCGGAGATCAGTGGCCGGGTGCGTCTGGACGGAAAACCGCCTCCGGAAAAGATCGTTGATCTCACAGATTACCCGGACGTGGCGAAGGCATATCCGCATCTTGTCGGAAAGCTCAGCACACGACATTACGTGGTCGGAGAAGACGGCGGGCTGGCCAACGTCTTCGTGTACATCAAAGAAGGGCTTTCAGGCCAGGCCTTCCCGCCAACCACAAACGCCGTGGTCCTGAACCAGACCAACGGCGTTTTCGATCCTTATGTGCTGGGGATTCGCACCCAGCAGACACTGATTGTTCGGAACTCGGAACCTTATCTGGACAATCCCCAGTGCGAATCGACAAACAACAAACCGTTCAATTTCGCCCAGCCGATCACCGGCATGACAAGCCGGCACGCCTTCGATCGACCCGAGGTTTTGATCCGCGTAAAGTGCGGCATACATCCGTGGGAATTCGCGTTCATAGGCGTGGTCGAACATCCGTTCTTCGCCGTGACCGGAAAGGACGGTCGCTACGCGCTGCCAGCCGGGTTGCCACCGGGAAAATACGTGATCGAAGCAGTGCATCCCAAAGCAGGGCGGCTCACCCGTGAAGTGACGGTTGCCGCTGACAAAGCACAGACCGTGGATTTCACTTTCACTTTGCCCGCCTCAAAGAAATGAGACAATCGGGACATCGCACGCTAGCCCCCATATTTCACACCCTGACAAGTCTGCGAAATGGGTGTCTTCAAGGAGTCAAGCAACATGCTGGCCCCGGAAACCTCACCGGAGTGAAGGAATGGCTGAATCCGAGGGGTCAGGCGAGATTCCAGGGCTAGCACATCTCTCGATGACCAGCGTCATGTGACATTGCAAACGTTACCAACAAACAGCGGCCCGCTGCGTTGTCTGTTCTTCGGTACCGCGCCGCTTGCATGCCCAAGTTTGGCGGCGCTGGTTCAGAATTCAGCGTTCATTGTCCTCGGCGTCGTCACCCAACCTGACCGCCCACAGGGCCGACAGCTCAAACTCAGGCCTTCCCCAGTCAAAGAGTTGGCGATCCGGTGTGGTCTGCCCGTGTGGCAGCCGGAGAAATGCCGTGACCCGCACTTCATCGACACAGTTCGATCCGCAAAGCCGGACGTTATCGTGGTGGCTGCCTACGGTCAGATACTGCCTCCGGCGTTGCTCGAGATACCAACCTACGGCTGCGTGAATGTCCATGCATCCCTCCTTCCGCGACATCGCGGTGCCGCCCCAATCCAATGGGCGCTGCTCGAAGGCGATCAGAAGACCGGAGTCACTATCATGCTCATGGACGCCGGGCTTGATACCGGGCCGATCCTGAGCCAGGGCGAAACCCCAATTCTCGACTCGGACGACGCCCTAACCCTGCATGATCGCCTTGCTGAAATGGGCGCTTTGTTGCTTGTCCAAACGCTGCCAGAATACGTTGCCGGCCGGATCAAGCCAAGACCTCAGCCAGCCGAGGGCGCCACACACGCACGCAAGATCACAAAGGAAGACGGTCGCATCCAATGGCAACAACCCGCGGTGTCAATTTGGCGGCGCGTCCGCGCTCTGGTGCCATGGCCAGGGACGTACACTTACACGTCGGCAACGCCAAAACCACTACTGCTCAAAGTATGGCGGGCCAACGTGTCCCCTGAAGTTTCCGGTCCGCCGGGCACTGTGCTCGTTGTTGGTCGCGACGGCATTCTGGTTGCCTGCGGTGCAGACGGCCTTTGCATCACCGAGTTGCAGATCGAAGGCGGGCGGCGAATGTCAGCCGCAGAGTTCATTGCCGGGCGCCGCCTTTGGCCGGGACAAGTCCTTGGACCGTAGAATGCAATGACTCGACTCTCCCACAGCAACCGACCACATTAGCCGGCGGCGAAATTCAAGCTGACAAGACAATTCCGCGTGCTCATCCCCTAAAGCGAGACGGCTACTTTCCGAAAGAACAGACTCGCCAGAAGGCTCAATCCACACCAATACCTCATCCTGTTGCCAGCCCGCATGTTTCCCAGCCCGGCGTAGCCGGAACCAAAGCCGCCCGACGGACACTGCCCCGGCCCTTGCACCACCCGGACCTTCAGTGACGCCGGGCTGGGGAATATGCCCTGCGACTCCATCGCAAGTAAGAGCACGCTGATCCCAATAGTTTCTCATGCGCTGTTGCGGATGCAGTGGGCGTTGGCGGGCGCGGAGCGTTTGGAGTGCGGCAGCTTGATGCCGCTTTGTTTCTATGCGCAAACAACGTGCTTGGAACCGGATCGGCATAGCGTACAAAACAACGTCACGGCCGTCGCCAGCGCATCCGGCCTGGTCACCAACATCTTGTCCAGCACGCGTGAAAAGGACAACCAGCTTTACTCAATTCGTTTTCCCGTGGGATCGAATGTTGCTTCGACCTTCTTTCCAGCCTTCTTGCCTGTGATCTCGAAAGTGGTTTCGCCTGACTCGACCCCTTTCATGACGGTCAAACCTGTCGTAGTGCCGAAGAACTTCTCGACCTCGGCTCTTACGGGGCTGGGCAGTTCGGCAAACTCGATCTGCGTTTCAGTTCCCAATAC
Source organism: Verrucomicrobiota bacterium (assembly GCA_012517065.1). Lineage (GTDB taxonomy): Bacteria > Verrucomicrobiota > Verrucomicrobiia > Limisphaerales > J093 > JAAYVR01. Next base: position 3,389 of record JAAYVR010000089.1, read on the forward strand.
CGATCCGTCCGCATCGGCAATCGCAAATTCCACATGCTTGCCGCCGACCGTGGCTTCGACGTCATAAACGACCTTCCCTTTCTCGATCTCTTTCACGATGGACTCGATACGTCCACCGGCTGTCTCGCGTTCGACCGTGGCCCGCGCTGGCCCTGACATCTGCGCCAAGGAAACGCGTTCTTCTCCTTTCCCTTCTTTCTCAGTCGAAGCACAGCTAGAGAAAACCAGCACGGCTAAGATTGCCATCGCCGCAGTGGCAACAAAACGTCTAATGCAAGGTTGCATTTTCACAGCTCCTTTCTGTTTTGTCTCGAATAACAGGTCTTTGGCACACATCGCCTGTTCAAGTCGAGCATGCTCTCCGTGCTGTTGTGAGTCAATCCCACGTTTCTTGGCATGCATATTCCCGAATCTACTCAAGACACCCGCGTTACGGGCCACTCAGTACATCGAACCTGACAAGATATCAGCATTGCGCCGCCTGCGAGAACAGCACGTATGCGCAGCCCAACACATGTGCTGCGCCAAAGACGCAGAACACGTCAGTGCGGGGGCACACCCCGGGTTGGGCGAATGGGGCCCGTGTTGTGATACTCGCCCGCCTTGATTCGCCTGCATGAGGTAGAGCGCATCGCCCGGAACTTTGCGCGTGCGCGCCAACTGAATATACGACGATGCACTGGTGCGCTTTGCAGATAACATGAAAGGCTTCCGCATAAATGCGGGATTTGGAGTCGGAACTCTCACGGGCATGAAGCTTTGGGTGTCTTGGTCTGGACAAGCGGTGAGATTTCAGGGCTAATGGATTGCCGTTGCCGACAAGATTTGCCATAGTCACCCCATGACTTCAGCAGCCGAACAACTGAGCCGCAGGCAGTTCCTTAAAAGCGCCGGTTTCGCGGGCACCAGTCTCGCTTTGCCAATCTTTCCATCAATTGCCGCCTCCGGCACCGTCGAACGGCCGGGCCGCCCCGGAGCCAATTTCAAGCTGACAGTTGCACACATTGGCCTTGGCGGCATGGGGCTGACACATCTTGCCAATATGCTCCGATTCGAACGCGAAGGGAAAGTGCATGTGGCCGCATTGTGCGACGTTGACGACAACCAACTCGAGGCTGCCCTCAACAACGCAAAACGAAGCATCCCCTGCTACCGCGATTACCGATACATCCTCGAAAGAAAAGACATCGACGCTGTCATAATAGCAACGCCCGACCACTGGCATGCCGTGCAGACCGTTCACGCCTGCCGAACCGGCAAGCATGTTTATGTCGAAAAACCGGCCTCGGTAACGATTGCCGAAGGCCGCGCAATGGTGAACGCCGCGCGCGCAAACAAAGTGGCCGTCCAGGTAGGCGCCCAAGGCCGGACCGCCAAGGGCGCATGGTACACATGCCGCGCGATCCGCAATGGCATCGTCGGAAAGGTCCGCAAGGTCACTTGCTGGCACTATGCCAATCCTGTGGACGAAAAACCCGTGCCGGACAGCGAACCGCCTGACGGACTTGACTGGGACATGTGGCTGGGGCCATTGCCATGGCGCCCGTTCAACCGGCGTTATCATCCGGCCAATTTCAGATGGTTCCTCGAATCAGGCGGCGGACAGATTCGCGATCGCGGCGCTCATCAGTTCAGCACAATCCTGTGGTGCATGGACGCCGACAACCAGCTCTCGTTCACCGTCGAAGCGCGTGGCACCCCTCCTCCGCGCGGTTTGTGGGACTGTCCTGTCACTATGGAAGTCGTTTACCAGTTCAAAGACCCGGACTGGACACTCGAATGGGGCCAGCCGGGCAACAAGGTCGGCCAAACCGAGTTCGGCAATGTGTTCTGGGGCGACAACGGACATCTGGTACTTGAATGGGAAGGCGGTTACAGACCCGCCAACCCGGAAGCAATCAACTTCAAACTACCGCCCGGCGGCAAGGAAGTGTATCGCACCGACGAATACGAGGATTTCAACATGAACCACAAGGCCGACTGGTTCAAATCAATTCGCGAAGGACATCTTCGCCCCGCCGTTGATATCGAGATCGGCCACCGGACTGCCACGCTGTGCAATCTTGGGAATCTCTCGTATATCCTCGGACGAAAGCTGGTCTGGGACGGCGTGAACGAAAAAGTCATCGGCGACGAACAGGCCAATCGTCTCCTCGGCCGCCCACAACGGCACCCGTACTGCCTCTGACACGGGAATCTCACTGGACCTGCGTATTGGGAGCGTTTGGCCGATGGCCCGTGGGCGCCAGCCTCTGAATCAGCCCGTGCTCCTCTAACATTCGGTTGGCGTTGCGCTGCCCTTGTTCTACCTGCATTCCAGTTCGAGGACTGTGATTGAATGCGGGGGCAGGGGAACAGGTTCATCCAATGTCTTCGAGAGGTTTAGCGATCGTGTGGTCACCAGCTCGGGTTTACCCGGAACATTTGTTGCGTCAAGTGATGGACCGTTGATTTGGGAGGCACTGAGGACTCGTGTTTGCCGCGAGCCTCCGAACTGGATGTTCATTCCGTAAGAAATGTCTGCCGAGTAGTTGATCAGACCCAGCGCAAGACGATTGTGCTTCGGATTCCATGCGGCAACAGCATCAATCTTGGCTTGATCCGAAATCGTTACTGGAACAATCGCACCGGTGACTCCGGGCTTGTAAGCGGCAAGCACATGGCCGACCGGATCGAGCACCGCATGGTCGCCCCGGGTCTTGATCGTCGCGATGACGTTAACGGTCTGCGCCCAGTTGGCCATTGCAACGACATCGGACGACCGGAGTATCTCGTGCAATGCGCGCGCCGCGGCGATTGCATCACCCAACATGTAATAGTGCTCGAATGCCCCAACGCCCATGCCGTCTGGCGCAGAATTCCAGTCTCGAACAATTCCCCATTCGTCTATTGCAAGCCGGACCTTTTTCACGTTGTCGTCGCCTTTGTCCAACCGTTGGCGGAAATCGCTGACCAGTCGGCGAATGCCAGCCGCAACGTCACCGGACCAATTCTCAAAATTGCGTTCGTACTCGGCCGCTTCAGAGGGCGAGAGAGGCACTCTCAGTTTGCGTTCGGAGTAATGGTGAGCGCTAAGCAGGTCCATGTTCGCCGCGCACTGCGGCAGTATAACGTCGTTCCACCGGCCCGGGCTGCCAACTGCTATGACCTTGATTGCCGGGTTCCGCGCTTTCATTGCGGCGACAAACGCGTTATGTCTGGCCGCGTATCGCTCGACAGAAACATGTCCGAGCTGCCAATCACCATACATTTCATTGCCAACCCCCCACCATGTGACTTTGTAGGGCGCCCGTCGCCCGTTCTGCGCGCGGACTGCGCCCCAGCGCGACTGTGGCGAGCCCGTGACATACTCGACTTCATCCGCTGCGTCCGCGGCAGAGCCAAGTCCGGTATTGACGGCAATGTACGGCTCGGTCCCGACCACCTCGCAAAACCGGAGGAAATCATCGACTCCGAAGTCGTTGTCCTCGACGTCATTCCACGCGCGTTCCCAACGAGGTGGACGGCGGTCTCGCTCGCCGATGCCATCTTTCCAATTGTAACCGGAAACGAAGTTGCCTCCGGGCCAGCGGGTGATAGGCGGCGCCAGTTTTCTTATTAGAGCCAGGGTATCGGCTCGCATGCCGTCTTTGCTATCCGCCGGCATCAGTGAAACGCAGCCAAGCCACACCAGCCCGGGCTCAGACATGCGCACGGAGAGTTTGCCAGCATCAGTCGTGGCACCGGCACGAAACCGGAAAGGCACCTTTTTGTAGCGAGAATCTGGCACACTGATAATGGCGCTTTGGCTCATATCCTCGTTTTCACCCCAGCGCAGGCATACTTCGACCTTTGCGGGTCCTCGCAAACTGGCCAACACAATGTAGCCGCTGTATTCCTTCCCGGCTGTCAGAATGATGTTCGTTTGCACGATGCCACACGGGGTGGCGCTTGGCTCTCGCAACTCCATGGCCATACAATGATTGCCTGCGTATGCTCCCGCCGGGTCGTGAAAAGCTTCGAAAGCCGCACCCTCAGGTTTCAGCACTTGCCACGTCTTGCCCGGTTCAAGCAGAAACTTGCGGTCGCGGAGCTTTTCGGCCCATATGCCGTCACGGATGCACCGACCAAGGTGTTCAATGAATTGGCCGTAAAGATACGGAGATATGGTCGGCCCGGGGGGATCGACATCCACCGTCAAGCTGCAGGTTCGCACATCAGCGCCCCGCACCACAGCAACCACGAGAAACAGATGCAACAACACGTGAATTGGTTTGATCCGGTTCATAATAACACGCTTGTCCACGAGCGTGGACTTTACCGCGACGCTCAAGGCCGGAACAGCTCAAATTCAGGCCCGCCTCGGATTGACCCGTACCTTCACTCCGGCGAGATTCCCGGGCGAAGGGTTTTGTTGTCGCCCTACCCCAAAGGATTTGCAGACCGGGCAATCCTGTTACAAGATGTCGGCAGGACGTTTGTGAACAGCGTTAAACAGGATGTCGAAGTTCGGTCTGCGCCGAGGGCAACCGGTGCAGCGGATGAAGGCGATGCTCCAGCCCTGAAGGCACGGGCAGACAAAAAGGCCGAGAGAATGCCTTTGGTAGCAGGGGTCTTGGACCATGGCGGCCCGGGTTACGTCCAATTCGCTATCACAAACATTTGCAACGCGAGATGCGAGTTTTGCAGTTTTGCTGCAGGGAGGTTCGATCCCCGACAACGCCGCAGTGTGACCTTGGAAGAAGCCTGCGAGGCAATCGACATCTGCGCAAAGAATCGGATTGGTTATCTCCTGTTTGTTGGCGGCGAGCCAATGGTCCATAGAGACTTGCTTGCGATGGTGGCGCACACTGCAAAGCGCGGGCTTCGCCCGATGATTTGCACAAACGGTTCTCTCTGGAACGAGACGAACATCAAGCAATACACCGCGGCTGGCTTGAGCAGCGTGATCATGTCAATCGATGCCCCGGAAGCCGCCCTGCACGAAGAGCATCGCGGCCTGCCGGGTGTCTGCGTCAAGATCAAGCGCGCCAATGAACTGTTCGCGGAAGTGGGGGTTGAAACGATTGCCAGTGTGACGATGAGCCGGCTTGTGGGTGACTATGGTCGATTACCGGGTTTTCTAAGAGAACTTGGTTTCAGCCGGTGCACATTCAGCTACCCGCTTACCACCCTCGGCTCCAGCTATCTGAGTTACAGCAGTTCGGCATTGGTGGAATACACCGACGAAGAGCTGATAAACGCTTTCGAGGAAGTCAAAAAGCTGAAACGCGCCCGTCAAATCACAATAATCAATCCCATCGAATCGCTCAGCGAGATGCAGCGGCATATAAGAGGTGAAAAGGAACGATTCGGTTGTCTTGGAGGCTACAAGTATTTCTATCTCGATTGGAACCTCGATCTGTACCGATGCCACTATTGGGAGAAACCGATGTGCCACATCCGCGAGTTTAACGCCGACAAGCTTGTCCGGGATGGCTGCACGCGATGCATGATCGATTGTTACCGCGATCCGAGTGTTCTCCAGTTCATCGCCGTAAACGCCAGCGACGCATGGAACCATCTGAAGCGCGGCCACGTTCTCAAAGCCATGCGGCACGTGTTCGACCCGCGCAACCTGATTTCACTCCGGTCTGTCTGGGAAAACCGCAGTTGGATCGGCGGCGTATGACAGCAATGGGCGCCCGCCCATCTCGGTTCAAGCATTTTGCTTTGGGGGCTTGCAGATGGCCGGCCCCGCTACTTTCGACAAGAAAACGGCCTTTACCGTGGCCAAACGCCTTCGGGCATGTCAACAGGCTCGAGCTTCGTGGGGTCCAGAATAACGTGCTTTATGCGCTGCCGATTCCATGTGTACGTCACGTGCACCATGTTGTCCTTGGTCTGGATCACGGCAGGATATGAAAACTCGCCTTGGGGCTCGTTCTCAAGCATCCCGGCAGCCTGCCAAATCTTGCCATTGTTCGATACGGCAACATTGAGAACGTTACGGCCCTCGGTGGTGTGATTATACACTATGAGGGCACGACCATCCCGCAAAACAACACCGTCCACAGCGCTGTTCGGGTTCGGAAGCAACGTCCTCGCAAGAGGCGACCAAGTGGCAGCGTTGTTGGTTGACCACGACTCGAAAATCCTGCCGGATTTGGTCCGGCAGAGAATTTGAAACTTCCAATCGCCCCACTGAAGAATTGTTGGCTGGATGGCCTGGACAGTGAACGCCGAGTTCAAAGGCTTCGTGCGCATCCAAAGACCAAAAGGATCACCCGTCCATTCCATGTGCACACGCCAGCCCTTGTCTTCCGTGCTCGATCCGCACAACAGTGTCCCGTTCAGAAGTTCCACCGGCTTGTTCCGTACAGGCCCAATGAACCCGGACGGGAGACGCCTGACCTTGGTCCAGCTCTTGCCGTAATCAGGCGACATTTTCAACATTCCCCACCATTCTTCAGGACTCGGCCCTATCTTGTAAAACAACAGAAGCTGCTTGTTCCTGCGCAAAAACAACACCGGATTCCAGCACGGATAACGAATATGCGCCTTCAAGTCGATCCCGTTTGCAACCTCCTCCGCCTGTTCCCATCCCGTGCCCGGGTTTCGCGCGAGCCAGATGCTCACATCCGGCGTGCCTTCATCGGTCCCCCCAAACCATGCCGCAACCAAACCTTCCGGTGTTTCGACAATGGTCGAAGCATGGCAACTGCGATAGAGTGGATTCGGGTTGATAAAATCGGCTTTGACGACCGCAGGCATGGCGCCAGCGGCCGAAACTGGGGCGGCGCAGAACAGCGACAACGCAACCGCACCAACGCCGGCCCAGTACGTGCAGAGTCTATGTTTCATGATCTTTTCCTGCAAAACAGTCTTGAAAATCAATTGCAAAGAAGCCTTCTACCCTCAATCAAACAGAATTTCAAGCCAGACTTGAACTTCGGGTCGAACGATCCCCGTCCAACCCCGTCCCTTGCAGAGCATACAGCCCTGACGCACCGAACTGCCACGGCCGCCTCGCTCGCTCAATTCGTTCTGGTTGTCGAAAATGCCAGCTTGTGATCGTGGAGAGTGAATGGCAAACTGGGTTCGCACGTCATCATCAGGCTTGAGCCCATTTGATGCCATGAAATCGATGCCCTCCTTCAGATTGTCTCGGCAGCTTCCGCCAACCAGGCGCGCGTTTACGCTCATCGAACTGCTGGTGGTGATCGCAATAATCGCCATCCTTGCCGGCATGCTTCTGCCTGCCCTGTCTAGAGCAAAGCAGAAAGGCCAGGTCACCGCTTGCATCAACAGCCTTCACCAAATGGCAGTTGCCACTCGGTTGTACGCCGACGATTTCGGAGGCAGGTATCCGTTCACGTTTCAAGTCCGCGGCGACAACGTGTTCCGCAAGGCCTGGTTCAACTTCCTGTTGCCTTACCAGCAAACAACCAACTTGCTCCTCTGTCCCGTGCGAACAAAAAAGTTCAAGGAGTTTTTGCAGAATTACCCGAGTGAATCAGCCGATAAAGCCGTTTCTAACTACAGCATGAATTTCCGGCTTGGCGGGTGCGACTGGCCAAACGTCTGGGATGTCAAGGACTGGCCCCCCATGCACGAGTGGGCTGTGCGCAATCCCGCCGCAACAGTTCACCTCACCGACGGCGGCACCCGGCCACTCAACACAAAAGACCCGCTCAAGTGTGTCACAGAATCAAGCCAGGAAAAACCAGGTTGCTGGATTGTCCATGATCCGGCCCAAGACGCCCCATGTGTGGGGTGCGTCACCTCACCCAACGACCCCAACTGGGGCGGACCACATCCGCGGCACAGCGGCCGCAGCGCGGTCACGTTTGCTGATTGCCATGTCGAGAGCCTCAAACCATCCCGCTGGTACTGGGCTGGTACGCCGTGGCTCGATCCCAAACAGGGCGGGCAGTGACCGCACCCGGCTCGTATATTGCTGATTCTCCTAACTCGGAAACCGCACCGGAATGACGCTCTCGGTGCATACTGCCTGCCAGCCGGTGAGATTTCCGGGTTGGAGTCACTTGATCACGTTCCAGCGTGGGATTACTTGGCTTTCAGAATCACGGCGACCCAGTGCCCGGCGCCGGGCGCTTTGATGGCTGCCATGGCCCCGCCCGCGATTGCGCCACCTTCGCGAGATTGGCTCGTGGAAACGTCAATCCACTCGAGTTCGTACCTGCCGGAAACCTTGCTCAAATCTAGTTGGACTGCGCCGCCGTTCGGGAAATAAAGGACATAAGCTTCGCCCGGTCTCGCAGTAACGTACGCCTCGTTGTCTTCTCTCTCGCGCAAAAGCTCCATTGCAGGCGTCATTTCCCACAGCTTGACCCGTGAAAGCGCCTTGCGCGCTGAACGAATCGATGCTGCAGCAGGCTCTGAAAAGCCAAGTCCAGAATCCGGCCTGTGAAAACGAACGGCTGCAGCGCCGCCGATCAAATGCCGCCACCATCTTTCGAGTCCATCGCGGTTGGTCCCGAATCGCCCTCCATCAGCTCCATATGTTTTCACGGTATTGATTGGTCGGGGCCGCTGCGAAAGATAGTTCTTGGCCCACTGGAAGTTGTCCCAATGTTGCTGACCTTTCTGGTGGTTGTTTTGGGATACATCGACGAAATCAAACCGCTCCGGGTGATCAAAAGTGCGCTTGTGTTGGGGGCCCCGAAGATTCCAATCGTCCCACATCTCGGTCACGAAAACATCAACGCCGATTGCTCTTGCGCGTTCCCTGATGAACTCGGCCCAATAAACCGCCCACTCTTCTTCACCCGAAGTCTCGTTATCGATGCAATACAAGACGTGTGGGTGCGGCAGCGAATAACGCAGCATCTCGTCAACAAAACGCTGCTGATATTTCAGGACCAATGCATTATTTCTCTGTCGTGGAGTGGTGAAAAAGAACGGTTGTTTGTTTTGACCGGGATGATCCGGGTATCGAGGGGCGAACCCGGAAGCTTCGTACGAATAATTGACGTTGTTGGCAGGATTGTACGGGTGCTTTTCCCAGTTTTCCCTCGAGTAATCGAACCGATCCCAGACTTCGATCTGAACGATGATACCGCGCTCATGCGTCCAAGTGAGCATGTTCGCGAACCTTTTCCAATACTCGTTGTTCCATTGTTCCAAATCGTATTTTCCATTACTCAGCCGCTTGAAGGGGTACACTTCGAACCCTTTATCCGGGCGGTCGCTCATGGTGTTGCGAATGTAGTTGGCGCCTGCCTTTGCCATTTCATCAAGATGCTCTTTAAGATCCGGGATTTGAAAGAGATTGTCGTCCTTGCTTCCGCCCAGGAGCATCACCGGTTTTCCCTCGTATTGCCAGTACCATGGGTTCGCTTTGCAAGGCCGAATGCGCAAGTCGTTCGCGACAGGGTTTGTCTCCGAGGCAAACGTGGCCAGACAGCCAACAACAAGCGAAAGGATAACAGGTGTCTTTGTGTTCATCGTGCAAAGGTGCTTGGCCTCGGAGCAGCATGACCTTCTGCACCCAGCCGCGCAAGCCCGATCACCAGTCCACATTCACCAGCCATGAGTTGGCAACACGTGATCTCTTGCTGCGGCAGCGCCCCGCATGATTCGCCCATCTAAGATCTATGTAACCCTGCACGAGGATTTTGGGATTGGAGTGCTGCTGCTCTTGGGATTCTCTGTGGTTGGACTGAAATGGTGACAGGTGACCCAGACAATGCCCCCGCTTCACCACGACGTCTCGCCAACACCTTGGCGCCGTTTGACTCCCGGAGCGTGTTGTGCGATTTTACCCTCAAATAGAGGGACAGACACGGTATTTGGGCGCCCCGGGTTCCGACCCGGACCTGCCCAACCAGTCGGCCAATGGGAGGCACGGCTGCGTGCCTGTCGCTCTGTTGCAAGGAGAACAACAATACAAATCAAGGAGGTTGTAATGAGACTGCCCAGAATCAAACTTCAGGGTAAAACCGTGGTC
>JAAYVR010000015.1 GCA_012517065.1 Verrucomicrobiota bacterium
AACAGACGGAGTGGCGTTGGGGAGCAGGGCGTTTGTTGAGGAGGTGTTCATGAGGCATCGGCCGCTGTTTGGTCCGAAGCGGAAGAGTGGAGCGAGGAAGATACCCGGGATGTTGTTGGGAGAGGTCTATGTGTTGCGTGACTTGAAGGTGAGAGCGATCGAGTAAGGGCTTGGAGGATTAAGTCGAGCAAAAGGGGGCAGGGACGTTTTCAGAGATCGTAGTTGAGGGATGCCGAAGGCCTGGTGAAGGTGATCGGCGATGGGGGATTGTTTTCACGTGTTGTCATTGGCAGCTCCGTCAGCTTCATTATGGCGGTGGGATCTGCAGTGGGAGGGGTGTTCGTGCTGGCTGCATAGGCATTGTCGGGTCAAATCTGAAGTTTCCGGGGACTGTTGTGAGGGGTTAGCGGGGGTTTTGCGGTGGCTGAACAAATAGAGTGACAGACACGATATTGTGGCGGCCGGGTTGGACCGGGCTGGGCAGGCATTGTGGCGTCATGAGTGAAGTTTCCGATGACCGGCGAGTGCCGTTGGCGGGGGTTGGCGCCCGGGGGACAAATAGAGTGACAGACACGATATTTGCTCGGCTCGATGTTGCCGGCCTGATCAAGTCAGACGGATCGGGGGGTGTGGTTAAGGCTTCGTCCGGGCAATCAAGCGGACATTGAAGTTGCGAATGTATCCTGCCGGAAAGCCTGGGTTTACTGAGGTCTGTAAGTTGGGATCGGTGAATGAATCTTTGTAAGACAAGAGCATCGGGCGATAATAGATCTTGGGATTCTGGGGCAAATCCTTTCACGCGGCGGTGCAAAGCCTGAGGAATGCCAGCCCGGAAATCTCACCGGAATGAAGCAATGGGTGTTTTGGTCTGGTCAGACGGTCAGTTTTCCGGGCCAGGGCTTTGCCAGCATGTTTTTCTTGCGGGTAGTTGGCGCATGGTATAGACAGCTCTTGGAATTCGCCAACACGCGGTCGATCAAGACCGGGTGTAATCCCGGGCGGGCGATGGTGGGCGGTGGTGTTACACCGTCACTTTGGGTTTCCGGAGAGCAGGAATTGGCCGACCATGACAGTAACATTGTTCATTCCCTGTTATATCGATCTGTTCTACCCACGGGTTGGGATGGCAATGGTCAGAATCATCGAGAAACTCGGTCACAAGATTGTTTGTCCCGAGTCGCCAGCTTGTTGCGGCCAGCCGGCGTTCAACACCGGGTATTGGGATGAGAGCCGGGCTTTGGCTGTCAAGGTGCTTGCCCAATTGAAGGACGCCGAGGTGGTCGTTATTCCGAGCGGATCGTGCGGTGCGATGATCAAGGTGTTTTATCCGGTGTTGTTTGCCGGAACGCCGCAGGAGTCTTTGGCGAAAGAAGTTTCGGCCAAGTGCTACGAGTTTGCCCAGTTCCTTGTTGACAAGCTTGGCGTAGCGGATCTTGGCGCCAAGTTTCCGCATCGCGTGACATATCACGACGGATGCCACAGTTTGCGCGAGATGAACATCTACGAGGCGCCGCGTAAGCTGCTGCGTCATGTGGCCGGGCTCGAGCTTGTCGAAATGCGACAGACAGTTTGTTGCGGTTTTGGCGGGACGTTTTCAGCGAAGTTTCCGGCGATATCGACCGCGATGGGCGAGGTCAAGTGTGACCTTGCTGCCGAAACCAACGCAGAATACATCGTGTCGTCCGATTCGAGTTGTCTTATGCACATACAGGGGCTGATAGACCGGCAGCGCAGGAAACTGAAAACGATTCATTTGGCCGAAGTATTGGCAGGGGATCATTAGAGTACCAAACATGGCTTAGCAACTCGCTTTTGCGCGCATGACTACCGCTGCTGCAAAGTTCAAGAAGGATGTCCGACGGGTAACGGCTGATCTTCGTCATCGTCGGATCATCAATACCGCCCTTGACGGATACGCGGTCAAACGGGACCAAAAGAAGTCCTTGTTCCAAGACTGGGCCGAAGCGAGGCGGCTGGCGGCTGCAACGAAATACGAGGCCATCAACAGCCTTGATCGGTGTCTTGAACAATTTGCGCGTGGCCTTGAGTCACGCGGCGCCAAGGTGCATTGGGCAAGCACCGGACAGCAGGCATGCGAAATCATTGTCGGCATTCTGAAGGAGCGCAACGCGCGCAGCGTGGTCAAGTCCAAGGCCATGACCGCGGAAGAAATCCACCTGAACGAAGCCCTTGCGCGTGCGGGGCTGGATGTAGTCGAGACAGACCTCGGCGAATTCATAGTGCAGTTGCGCGATGAGCCCCCATACCACATCGTGTTCCCCGCGATGCATCTGACCCGGGGCGAAATTCAGGAGACTTTTCGCAAGCGATTGGGCGATGCTCCATCCGATAACCCTGAAGAGCTTACAATGGTTGCGCGCCGGGTCCTCAGACAAAAATACATTCAGGCGGACGCGGGCATCACAGGCGCCAATTTCGCTGTGGCCGACGTCGGCTTGATTTCCCTGACAGAAAACGAGGGCAACGCGCGGCTTACGGGCGCATTGCCGCGAACGATGATTACGTTGGTTGGCATCGAGAAGGTGGTACCACGGCTGGAGGACCTTGCGTTGTTTCTGCCGATGCTGGCGACAGTGGGAGCAGGCCAATTGATCAGCGGATACAACACTCTGTACGGCGGGCCGCGCCAACCGGGCGAACCCGACGGTCCGGAAGAGTATCACGTCGTCTTGCTCGACAACAATCGCACAAGGCTGATGGCCGACGCTGAAAAGCGAGACACGCTGCACTGTATTCGGTGCGGTTCATGTCTGAACGTGTGTCCGATCTTCAGGAACATCGGCGGACACTCGTACGGCACGACCTACTGCGGTCCGATCGGAGCCGTGCTCACTCCCGTTCTGAGAGGGTTGGAAGAGTGGAAGCATCTGCCCTATGCGTCCTCGCTGTGCGGCGCATGCACCGAAGCGTGTCCGGTCGGGATCGATCTACATCATCACTTGCTGGAACATCGGCGTGCGGCGGCGAGCGCGAAACCGAGTTGGTGGCAAAAACTGGCTTTCAAGCTGTTTGCGCCGGTGGCAGCCAGCAAGCTGCTTTGGGCTTTGGTGACAAAGTCGGGCCGCCTTGGTCAAAAGCTTCATCCGATCGTCCTTGGCACAAGGCTTGACCCTGCTTATGTCTGGACACGGACGCGCGATCTGCCCCCAATCGCAAAAACAAGCTTCAAGGAATGGTGGAGGAGAACCCGGTCATGACAGAGCGCGAAAACATTTTGTCTCGAATACGCGACGCCTTGCGCGTTCCGGCTCGACGGCCGTTGGGCATGACAGAAACGCCACTGCCAAAGCCTGAAGACCATCGGCGAGTATTGCCGAAGGTCGGGCCTTCGGAATCAGATCGCCTCAGCCTGTTCGCCTCAAACGCGGAGGAACTTCGCGCGCGATTCGTTGTGCTGCCGGCCATTGAAGCGCTCGAAAGCGAGATGCGATCGATGCGAGACGCGGAAGGGTGGACACGCGTTGCCAGCCACCGCGGCGAGCTTACGGATATTGCCTGCGCCAAGTTAGGGATTCCTGTTCTTCTGACCGATGGGGGGTACGACAAGAATGACCTCGAGGCGTGCCAAGTCGGCGTGACCGAGTGCGATGCGCTGATTGCGCAGACCGGCAGCGTGCTCGTTTCAAGTCGGAGTTCAGGAGGACGTGCTCTGACGGTGCTGCCGCCCCACCACATTGTGTTGGCCAGACGCAGCCAGCTTGTTGCCGATCTACCGGAAGCGATGGCGTTGGTGCGCCAAAAACATCACCCAAACTATCCCAGCATGATTTCGATTATCACCGGCCCGAGCCGCACGGGTGACATTGAACGGATTCTTGTGTTGGGCGCGCACGGTCCCAAGAAACTGACAATACTTCTGATCTAACGCGGTTGTTTTCACCAAGACCATGGGACAAACAGGGCCGCTTATCTTGCGTTGCCGTCAGTTCCTGAGTTCTTTTACCGATTTGCGTCGTTTGCCAAGGGGCCTCTGGTACGTCATCGGTGCATTTTCCATCGAATCATCGGCTTACTTTGGCGTGCTGACGCTGATGACGGTTTATTTGACGGCTGACCTCGGGTGGAGCGATGTGCGAGCCGGAATGGCGGTCTCCGTTTTCACGATGCTGGTCACGCTGTTCATGCTGGGCATTGGAAGTTACGCAGAACGGTTTGGATTGCGTGGTCCGATCCTTTTTGCCCTTGTGATAAGCACAGCCGGCCGGGCGTTGTACAGTTGGGCGCCGCAGCTCGGCAGCTCGGCTGTGATAGCATCGTGCCTTGTGGTCTTTTCGCTGCTGATCGTCGCCATCGGCTCGGGCATCTTGCAGCCCATTTGCTATGCTGGAGTCAAGCAGTTCACCGACGAGAAAACCAACTCGATGGGTTACGGTTTGATTTACGCGATCATGAACCTCGGCATAGTTGCGACTGCGGCACTTTCTTCCTGGGTGCGGCCGGGCGTGCAGAAGATCAAGGATGGTAGCGTGTTGGGCGGGGTGAGTCATTCCCTGCTTGAGCCTTTGGCGCGCATCTCGACAAGCGGGGTTCAGGCAATGAACATTGTTTGCACCGCGATAACTCTGGGCACTTTGTTGGGATTCGCACTGCTGATGACATCGAAGGTGGAAGCCCAAAAGGTGAGAGAACTCGCACCGAGCCGAACCGAAACAGCGGAATCCGGTTTCAGTCTCAAGCGCTATTTCACGGAAGGACCGTTCTCGAACCCGCGCTTTGTCTTTTTCATTTTCATGCTATTGCCGGTCCGCACTTTGTTTGCGCATCAATGGCTTACCATGCCCTCATACATCCTGCGCGCTTACCCGGGCGGTGTGGCGGACAGAATGGAGTGGCTGGTAAACTGGATCAATCCGCTGATTATTTTCTTTGGTGTGCCGATTGCGACAGCCCTGACGCGGCACATCAATGTTTATCGCATGATGGTTGTGGGGACATTTGTTTCCGCTGTGCCGACCTTTCTGCTTTGTGGTGGGCCGAATCTTTCCCTGCTAATTTCGTACTTCGTACTGTTCTCGATCGGCGAAGCGTTATGGTCGGCGCGATTCTACGAATATGCCTCGGAACTTGCGCCGCCCGGGAGACTGGCGCAGTACATGGGATTGGCGCAGATTCCATGGCTTTTGGCAAAAGGAGTCACTGGGCTTTACTCCGGCTGGATGCTCGAGCGGTTTTGTCCTGAAGGTGTCCCAGCCGAGATGCTTCGAACAGGCACACTTTGGTTCGTGTACGGTTGCATGGCCATGACAACGCCGATAGGATTGTGGCTGGCAAGGCGATGGGTAATGCGCGGATTGCATGATCCCGGACCTGCTGGTTCCCCTTCTTGAATCTGTGATTCACATCTTGCGCGTGTGCGCAAAATGAATGCACGCCGAGTTTGCTGTTGCTTGCCGTGCCTTGTTTCGTCTATAAGTAAAATCGTGATCAGGCCTTGAGATTACCAGAATTACCAGGTTACTGGGGAGCTTGGTGATATTCTTCCTGGTGTTGTTGATCGGTGTGGGCTGACGGAGTAAGCACGAGCTGCGGACGCAGGATCGCTCTGGCGAGGGCGTCTGGACTGGCTTGGGGCGGCCCTTGCACAAGTTCGGGGACATTGAAGGTATGAATGCAGGAGTCGTAAAAAGTGGGGTCTTCTTGTGGAAGGACGAACGGCTTTGAGAATCTGCCGGTTTGATCCATATATGCGAAGTGCGGTCTGGCAAAAAGACCATCGGCGCGTTTGCTGCTGAAGACGAGCCAGCGGCCGTTGCTTGACCAGCAGTGCCACGTGTCGGCGAGGTCGCTGTTGATGTCGAGCTTTTTTGTTTTCATGGTGGTCAGGTCAAGGAGATAAAGGTCGCTGCTGGGCTGGTAGATTGGGAAGTTGCCATACTTTGCGAGGCAAAACACCAGCCATCGGCCGTCGGGGGAAACACGGGGTTGTGCGGCGCTCAGTCCGGTTTCTGCAGCGGCGACTAGTATTTCAGGTTTGCCCCATGAATTTTGATCGAGATCGAAGCTGACGCGGACGAGGTCGTATCGCACCTGTCGGAATCGTTCTTGGCGGAGTTTTGGTGCGCTGCAGAAATACAGATAGCGGCCATCTGGACTCCATGACGGCCATGTTTCGAGGCGATCTGGTTGGGCGATTGCCGGTGGGGTGACGACGGCATTTGACGTGACCCAATAAACCGCGAGATCGGATTCTGCGTCGAACACATCGCGTGTTTCGCCGATGGTATGGAAGAAGAGCGACAACTTGTTTGCCGAGAAAGCGATGAGCCGGCCGCTTGGATGCCACGAGATATAACCGGCGGTCTTGTTAACGCGCGTGACCATGTTCGAGGAGGCGAGCAGCATTGGTTGCGGCCCTTTTTGGCCGCGGATATGCAGGGCGAACGTGTCGGGTCGATGGTTCAAGAAAGTGTGGCAGTTGAGACAACCGTTGTTGAACGATCGGTTCTCGAGGACCGGGCTTTGTCGGAATCCCTCGAGGTCGCGCTGGTAAATCCCCATTTCGGCATAAAAGTTGTAGAGCGGCCTGAGCAACCGGTAAACAAGGGTCTTGTCGATGGGATCTGGCGCGACACGATTTGTCACGGCTTGGAACTGATGCCATGCGCCGTTGGCGTCGCGGACCGAGACTTCAAAGAACACATTCCCGTTCCTGTTTGCGTCGAGTAAGCCTTTCCACTTTCTGAGCGGGATTTGGACTTGCGGGTTTCGGCTTGCGACTGAGAATGGCGCGCCCTGTTCACCGCGCAGGGTCACACGGTATGCGCTGCCCGGCTCTTCGATAACGAAATTGGGAGAAGCGATGTTGGGTGGGAAGACCGTATCGACGTAGTCCGGGCGCAACCGGGGAAGACGCGCATCCTCGTTTTTCTGCGATGCACCGGGATTGGTGGCGTCCATGGCAGGCCACGCGAGGAGCGAGAACATGCACATCAGCACAGCCATGACCAGACAACGGGCCATAGCGCGCGGTGTTGTATGGCTTGCGTGCAAGTGCATGCCAATCCAGTCCATATGCAATCTCTAGAGCTGTTGTCAAACTGAGATCAGCGTACCGGTCTCAGTTTGACAATAGCTCTGCTGCTTCTTTTTGGGTCGGATCAAGTCTCAATGCTGTTTTGAGGTGATGTAGTGCTTCGCTGCGTTTTCCCAGCAGGCGGTATGCTTTGCCCAAACCTGCGTGTGCATCTGCGGAGACGGGGTCAAGTTGGACAGCGGTGTGAAATGCAGACTGTGCCTCGTCCAGTTTGTTCAACTGCAGTTTGATTTTGCCAAGCTCGACGTGCGGTCTGGCCGAGTGCGGAATGAGTTTGGCCACCTGCTGCCATTCTTTTTCCGCGCTGTCGAACTCTTCGAGCGCGGTCAGAAGCCGGGCACACAGATCATGTAACACCCAATCGTTCGGGTTGCGCGCCAACGCTTGGCGGCATGCCTCAAGGCCGCGGCGTCTGGCTGTGGGTTTCGAAGCGGTGCGGAGATCGGCGACATCGAGTTGTTGGCGCTTGAACCGCTCGTTGTATTCGAGTTGCCGGCGGTAAATTGGCTCCTCGTAGCGGCGCAGGAGAAGGTTTGCGATTTCATAACGCTGCGTATCCGTGTAGGCCAACCTGGCTGCGCAGTCGCTCTCGGACAGCCACTGAGCATTTGAAGAGGCGGCTTTTGTTTCTGCGGCGGATAGAAACGTGGCGATTTGATCTGCGAAGAGCCGTGCAAGGAGGTAGTTACCAGCAAAAGTGAAATGGACGTGTTCGTACAGGAATTGGCTGCCCGCGATTTGGTCCGGGCTGCGCGCGTTGAACTCTTTCTCGGCGTCCATGAGCCGGACCGGACCGGAGATTGAGCCGCCTGCGATCTGGCGGATCAACTCGTTAAGATGTGAATCAGTTCTGAAGCGGAGCGTGTCGAGATCGCGCGCGAGAACAAAATGAACTTTGGCATCGTCAAGATTGCCTGTGGCAAGGGAGCAACGTCCCCAACGGAAATGCAGCTCTGCGAATTCGTTATCGATCTGGGCCGCGAGCGCGTAATTGCGAATGGCTTCGCTGAAGTTTCTGTTCTGCTCGGCGGCGGTGGCGAGGCTGTAAAGCTTTTCCCAATCTTTGAGCTGGCCATCCGAGAGCCCGGGGCGGTGCATCGATCCGAAAGGCGGGCAATTTTTCAGGTTCGAGACCATTGTACTGACGATTACCTTTGCGCCGGCGCCGGTGCCGAGGCGGATGATATCGGTCAGATTCTTTCTGAAATGATCATGCAAGGTCATCAGGCGCGGGTCGTCACGGCGCACTTGCTGTTCCAAGAACATGTCCATGCCGCCCCAGCCCTTTCTTGCTTCGGGCGATGGGACCAGCCGCTGTGCAGCGGCGTCCAACAACTGTCCGATTCTGGTTGTTTTGATGGCGAGGCTGGCGCGGATAACGGGCAGGGGGGGTGATTGTTTTCCAAAAACTGTGCCGCTCCCGAACGGGCCTATGACCTCGTTATTGCCCATGTAAATCAGCCAGAAATCACCGCCGAACCGCTGTGCGTCCCGGGCTATTGGGACGATCACGTGGGAATTGATTGCGGTAAAAGCCGTGTTGACGACCTCGAACCGAATTGACGGGTACCGCTCGCGCAGCAGAACATCCAGAATCCTCGAGAAACCAAATGCTGGCGCCGGATCACCAATCGCTGCAGATTCTCCAAACACGAAAATTCGGCAGGTCTTTTCCGGCTTTTGAATCGGCAACACAATTGGCTCGGGCCGCCTTGCAAGTGTCACCGACATGAACCGCCATGCAAACTGCTGGTTTTCGACCACGTTCGCCGGGCCCGCAGCGGGATGTTTCACGAAGAATGCCGTTGTGTAACCGTACCCGGCGACCCGCAATGCCAACTCAAACACCGCAAGCGTCAGAATGCAAAAGACAATGCTGGCGATTAACCCGATAAGCCGCTGGCGGAACGGTTTAGCATGGGCCATGGGCAAAGAACGCGGGCTGCCCTTGGCGTTTGCGCCTTGCGCAGGATTTTGTTGTTTGTTTTTCTGGCGACCGTTGTTTTCCAAGATTAGTTGTTTGTTCGAGTTACCGTGCCTGTTGCCGCAGGCTGCCACTACTTCGGGGCAGCCCCAACGCTCATCTGTCCGCGAAAACTGACCGTTACTTCATCGGCAGAGTCCGGAATGTCAAGGACCATTGTGTTCCCTCCCGGCCATCTGACCATCAACCTCCGGTTTGCTCTTGCACAGGCAAGCACCTGGACAAATCCATCTTGTGACCAATAACCCGAACCGGCGTGAATTTCACGGGCAGGACCGAACCTGTTGCCCGAGCCGAGGCGGAGCACGGCGCCGATTGCACTTGGGTTTCCTGGTGGCCCGGCGAGCTTCACGCGCAGCCCGGGTTGCGCACGGACGTTGTGAAAAAGCCGGGTTTGATTGCCGTTTTGAGTCACCACAAGGTCAACCCGCCCGTCGCAATCGTAATCTGCCACGGCGCTTCCGCGCTGCTCGCCATAGACCTGCACGCCGCTTTCCTGCCCCGGGACAGGTTTAAAGCCGCCGCGACCATCCCCTTTGAGCCACAGGCCGCGCCCGGCATCGCATCGCGGGACCTTCGCGTGCGTGGCAAAGAAGTTCTGACTCAAGAAAGCATCTTCAGCACCGTCGCCATCGAAATCGGCGACACACGCCGCGAACGCGGCGGCGAACTGTGCTTCTGGCGGCAATGCGACGAGCTCGAAACGATTGGTCCGGTTCAGGAAGACAACCGACGCAAGAGTGGTCGCACGGAGTGCCGTGGCCTTGGCGAAGCCGGCGCCCAACAAATCTTGGACAGTGGCGCGCCCGTAGGCCGCATGCGTTGGGAACCGCTCACGCACGAATGGCAATGCGGTGCTCACCGCATGGAGGTCGCGCTCAGGAACAGGTTTGCCGGAGAACGGATCGATTGTGGCCTCGATCATGTCGATTTCGCCGCTGCCGTTGAAATCGCCGTAGTACAACATGTATGGCGATTCAGGTGAGGCGCGATACGGGCTGTTGAGCCCCCAATTGGTCGCAATGATATCCATGCTGCCGTCGCCGTCGAAATCGCCGGCGGCGACACCGTTCCACCAGCCTGTGTGTTTGTCCAATCCGAGTGCGGCTGTGATTTCGGCGAGCCTGCCATGATTGTTTTTGAACACGCGGACCGGTCCCCATTCGCAAGCAAGGACCAACTCGGGCCATCCGTCGTTGTCGAGGTCGGTCCAAATCGCGCCACTGACCATTCCTGCTTTCTCGAGAACAAGGCTGTTGGTGGTGTCGAGCGCGAGTTTAGTTCCCTGAAGACGCCATATTTGAGACTTCGGAGGGGCCGGGTAACGGCCGGGCAGACATCGTCCGCCGACGAACAGCTCGAGTTGACCGTCGTTGTCGAAGTCTGAAAGAGCCATCGGGCCGACGCTTGAATCGGATGCGGGAACAACACCTTCGGCACGCGATTCGCCGAATTTGAGCAGCATCACGGCGTGGCCGTCAACAGCGTTGTCTTCGTAAGTCGAGCAGCCAACCAGAACGATGGCTTTGCCGTCATGGCCGGGCCAGCCCAACAACGATGATTGATCGCGGATTGCGACAAGGTTCCACGGCGGGTCATTCAATCGAACAAATCCGCCTTTGCCCTTGTTCAAGAAAGCTGCCAACTCTCCGCCTTTTCCGCTCCCGATCAAAAGGTCTTCCCGGCCGTCGGAATCGAGGTCGCACCATGCCGCCCCGGGGCCGAGCTGACCGAGCCGGCGTGGCAGGAGAGGCTGTCGCGCAAAATCGTCGAAAACATTCTCATTGTGCCGGTGGTTAATAAGGCCGCTCACATCTTCAAAGTAAGGCTGTGGATTGGACCCTGACGATGACCGGTTTGCGGCTGACTGGATTGCACTCGCGGATTCTGTGCCGGGAGAGTTTTCCTGGGTAATTTCGTAAAGGCAATTTGCGTGCGCGTTGGCGACGACGCTTCGTGTGCCATCGCGCCACGTGACCTCGATTGTGAGGGTTTTGTTGGTCGCGCCTGCGGCAAAAACTCTGAGCGCCTGGTCGCAAGACAGGTAACGCCCACCGCACATCATTTCCTGAGCTTGAACCGGCACGGCGCCGCCTTTGAGAACAATGCGGGCGCCGATCCCGGCGGTGTTGGGCGGTTTCCCCTTGAGTTTTACGGCAACACGCGGTGCGCTGCTTTCATTTCGGTAAAGCCCAAGAGCGCCATTCAGATAATTGAGAACCAAATCGAGGTCGCCGTCGTTGTCGAGGTCGGCAAGGGCCATTCCGTGGGCGACGCCGACCTGGTTGAATCCCCATTCGTTGCCGCACTCGACGAACCTGAGGTTGCCCTGGTTTCGGAACACGAGCTTGCGCTGGGCAAGAGGCGACAGCATGAGCAGTTTCCTGGGGATCATATGACGCGGATAAGGCCCGGCGGCCTGAATACGGGCTTGGGCATCAAGGTCCTGGGTGTCGTACATGTGGCCGGTGGCGGCCAGGACATCTTCGAACCCGTCCAGATCGACGTCGAGGAACAGGACCGACCAATTCCATTCCGAGTTTTCGAGGCCGGCATAGTGAGCAATCTCAGCGTAGGTACCATCACCTCGATTCCAATGCAGGACAGTTCGGTCCAATTGCGGTCTGTCGTCGAACACGCCGACTTCGATCGAGTAAGGCGCCATGCCTGCGATCTGCATGAGTCGCCGGCCGCGGTCGATGCTGGTCATGTCGGAAATGAGTATGTCGTCGTGGCCGTCTCGGTCCACGTCTGCGAAGTCAACCGCCATCGAGAAAGTGGCCGTGTGCCTGATTGCGAGGCGGGGCATTGCTCTGAATCTGCCGCGGCCGTCGTTTATCCATGCGCGGTCGGGAGAGTGAAAATCGTTGCAGACATAAAGGTCGGGAACGCCGTCGCCATTGATGTCACGGAACGCGGCGCTCAGTCCCCAATCGCGCGGCGCTTCCTTGAGCGGCCTGCCGTCTTCGTCAAGAAACCTGCCGCCCGTCCACGAGACCGGGCGGAAATGTCCTTTACCATCGTTGATGTAAAGGAAATGCGGTTCACCATGTTCGAGCACGCGGCCGTCTGGGGTGAGTTCGAGGCGGCCACGTTCTTCCGGCGGTATCATGCGGCGCCCACCAACATTCAGCAGGGCGAACCCAGTTGTGCGGACGGTATTGGTTCTGTAATTGGTGACGTACAGATCGAGGTCGCCGTCGCCATCGATATCTGCCACGGTACTCGTCATGGCTCCTCCGAACCATGCGAGGCCGGCATCATCAGCTTTGGTGAAATGGCCGTGGCCGTCATTGAGAAAGAGTCTTGTCCCGGTGCCTATTCCGTTGATCAGCAGATCGAGGTCGCCGTCCCCATCGACGTCTGCAAACGTTGCGCCGGTCGAATAGTTGCCCGGGAAAAGGAGGCCGGCGGCTTCGGTGACATTGGTGAACCGCCACCCGCCGAGATTGCGATACAATGCGAGTGGCTGTTCGCAGGCGCACACGAACAAGTCGCACAAGCCGTCACCATCAACATCGCCGAGCGCGACACCCGAGCCATTGAGTCGAATCTGGTTTTCAGCCGCGTGATCGGGCGAGAGAGTGTTCGTGAACCAAACGCCGGTGGTTTGCGGAGGCATCAATGTGAAGCCCGCTTTGCTGGTCGGTGCGACATTCAGTGTTTGAACGCGGTAACCGGGCGCGGCCTGCGAGGAGACAATGGAGCCGAGGAAGAAAGCCAGCGTGACAAGCCCGAGAAACGCGGTGTCCATTGTCATACGGAACAAACGAGATTTTGGCTTTACACAGTCCAAATGCACGCAATCACCTCGTCTGGTCCTGAGCTGCAGCACGCAGATTATTTCTAAGGATGAGCAAGGAAGGCCCTTCCTTTTTCCATCGCTCCTGTAGTTCGGCTGTGGTTCTGAACGGCGTCATGTACGCGGCGCCGAGGACAATATCAATGTCGCCGTCGCCGTCCAGATCGCCGATGCCCATTGTCAACCAACGCCCGCGCTCGCAATCGGTGAATGTATGAGCGTCAAACACCATGTTCCCGCGGTTTTCAAGGTAAACGAAGCTTTCTTCCGGGGAGCGGTCGTAATCGGGAAAAAAAGAAATCGCCGCGATGTCCAGATCACCGTCTTGATCAAAGTCAGCGGCTTTGACGTCATAAGCGCCGTTGAGCGGGTAGAAGAACGCCTCGGTAAAATTCCATTTTCCGTCGTTCAGATAAATGCGAATGCCGTGATAACGTTTCGGTGGGCAATCGAAATCGCCCATGTCGCCGTTCGCCGTCAGAATATCGAGGTGCCCGTCGCGATTGAAATCGGTCAGTTGCATTCCGACGTTTCCCCATGTGGGCGAGTGCTTGATTGGCCGAAGCTCGGTGAAGTCTCCGTTTCCCTCGTTTCTGTAGATATAGACTCCCTCTTTGGCCTGGGCGACCAATGCAACGATGTCAAGTCTGCCGTCCTTGTTATAGTCAACCAGGCCGCACCGAGTGGGCCCGGGCTTGTCCAACAAAACATGTTCCTCGTAACCTGAGCTGCCCGTGATTTCGTACCATGCCAGCTTTCCGGAAACGCCTGTCAGGTTGCCGTAGCTGCACACCACAATGTCCGGCGCGCCGTTGCCCGTGAGGTCGCCGACAGCGCATTCGATCGGGCGCACCAAACCTGTTATGATATCACGGACCTGGACGAATTGAACGCCTCTGCGGGTGAACAGTGTTATTTTGCCCAAAGGCCGGTCATCGGGCACGACCATCCCGATCTGAGTCCCAAGCCAACTGCCGTCTGGCAACTGGATCAAGTCCGTCAGAGTGCTGTCCACCTTTGTACTGGCCATGCCCTTGCCGTTCTTGTTCAGGACGTCCAGGCTGCGCGTAAGAGCATTACCGACGTAAATCTGCTGTGTCTCAGGGTCTATTTTGACCATCGTTGCGTAACAGATTTGCCGTCGGTATTGCGGGTCTTCGATGGTAAACAGCTTCAAGTCGCGGCGAATTGGCGCACGCGGCCCTTGCGGAATCGCCTCCGCAGGCGCTGTCTGAAAGTAATACTCCCAAACCAATCGCCACTGTGAAAGCGCCTCGCGTTCTTCTTCAGACCTTGACGGGTCCAACTCCGACATCCGCGCGTTTCTGTGCATCAGCGGGAAAACGTTCTTTCGCCATGTTGCTGAGTTGTGTTCGTCCGGTTTCGGCTGAACATGGCAAACAGAACAGTATCGCGCTGAAAGCTCACGCCCGCGTTCGATGTCGGTTTGCTTCCCGCTCTTGGCGGATTCTTCACCGGCACAAACCGGCCGAACCACAAACAGCAACGGCAAGCCCGTCGCAAGAATAGCCACAGCAAAGCGAATTGCATTCACTGCAAGAGTGCGGCCGTCCGTCCCAATCAAAACAGCCTTGTTCATCGTCTCAGTGTTTCAACCGTGCCATCTTTTAGCACTCTGATTTCACGCGCGCCAAGCGGAACGGCACTTTCCGTTAAGCCGTCGCCCGGCCACCGGACTTGAACGCTCGCGGGCGTTGACGGACAACCCATCACCAACACCGGGCTGTCCTGCGACCAATAGCCGCTGCCGCCGTGCAACTCCCGAGCCGGGCCCCATCTGCCGCCAAACCGCAGCCTCACAACAGCCCCGATCCCGCACGGATTCCCTTGGTCAAGCTCTACTCGCACTCGCAAACCGGGTTTCGCCGACGCATTCTGAAAAAGCTTCGTCTGGCCGTTGTTCTGGCTCACAGCGAGATCGACCCGTCCATCCCCATCAAAATCGCACAACGCAGCGCCGCGCTGTTCGCCGTACACAATCACGCCGCAGTCATGACCCGGAACCGGCTCCAAGTTGCCGCCGCCATCGCCACGCAGCCAAAGTCCGCGCCCCGAGTCGTACCGCGAGGTGTCGAGATCAACCCCGAAAAAGTTCTGACTCAGAAATACATCCTCGTTGCCGTCTGCGTCAGCATCGCCGATGCAAATTCCGAACGCCGGGGCAAATTGCGCTTCCCGCGGAAGCAGGCGCACTTCGAAATGGTCGCCTCTGTTCAGAAGAACCGTTGATTCCAGCCACAGCGCTTCGTGCACTCTTGCGCTGACGCGCCATTCTCCCAGCACATGGTCGATCCCCGAAGTTGACCATGCGTGATGGGTCGGGAAACGTTCTCCCATTTGCGGCAGAGCCCGCATCACCGCATCCAACATCCGCTCAGGACAAAACTGTTTGAGCTCGGGAACAAAATGGGTTTCAAACAGCTCGACGGCGCCGTCCTTGTCAAAATCTCCGAAGTACACCCGGAGCGATGCGCCTCGCCAGCGCTCGTATCGGGTGTTTTGGCCCCAATTCGAGGCGAGCAGATCGAGCCGCCCGTCATTGTCAAAGTCGCCCGCGCACACGCCGGTCCACCAGCCGGTCAATTGATCAAGGTTCGTCAGCGTGACCCCGCAGAGCACAGCTTTGCCGTCGGCAAACTTGAGTTGCGGGTTTTGCATGCCGGCCTGAGATGCGATTGCCACCCGCGCATTCCATCTGGTCAGTTTCCCCTTGTCATTTCTCAGAATGACCAACGGCCCCCACTCACAGGCCAAAACCAACTCAGGCCAGCCATCTCCGGTCAGATCAGTCCAGATCGCTCCGCTAACCAATGCGTCTGGCAACTCCTGCGCGTTCACGTCGTCGAGTGCAAATCCTTCCTCTGTGCCCTTGAGGATAACCGACCGAACCGGCATGGGATACTTACCACCAATCACACGAGCGCCAATGAATAGGTCCAGCTTCCCATCACAGTTGTAATCGGCAACAGCCAACGGCCCGTAAGCCGGTTCACCCAAGCCCAGAACAGGCACCATCCCACTCGCGCCCAGCCGCACCACGCCGGGTCCATTGGTGGAACAATCTTCGTAGTTCGAGAATGCCATCAACAATTCGCCATGCCGCAGTCCGGCCATCCCAGCGGTGTCCCTGTCAACCGGTGCCGTCAACACCGAACTTGTCACGCGTTCGACTTTGAGCGCAGGTGAAATCCGATAAACGCACACCTGCCCGCCCCGGCCGCTTCCGATGACCAACTCGTCGCGGCCGTCTTTGTCGATGTCCCACCATGCAACTCCAGGTCCGAGCTGGCCGAGCTTGCGCGACATCAGAGGCTGGCGCTCAAAATCGTCATACGCCGCATCATGATGTACGTGGCCGAGTTTGTCGCTCACATCCACAAAGTGAATGCGCGCGACGCCTGCCAAATCCGGGGCAGCGGACTTGTCTGGGGCCTTTCCTCGGGTTCTAACGGAAGCCATTTCTGAATGCGAAGATTCAGGGCGCGGCTCGACGACCTCCACGAGGTGGTTCGGCGGGACGTTTGAAATGACGGTCAAAACTCCGCTCGGCCATTCGACCTGCACTTTCAGGGACTCTGCGGTCCCGGCAGCAAAAGTGCGCTGGGCATGGTCGGATGAACAATACCGGCCGCCGCAAACGATCACCTGGCTTTGGGTCACTGGTCCGCCCAACACGGTAATGCGCGCGCCAATGCCCGCGGTGTTCGGAGGACGGCCACGGAGTCTGATACCGATCCGCGGCGCTGCAGAGTCATTCCGGTACAGAGCCGCTGCATTGTTCAAATTGTTGACTGCGAGATCGAGGTCGCCGTCGTTGTCCAGATCGGCAAGGCAAATGCCCTGCGAAATCGTGGTTTGATCAAACCCCCATTCATGACTGCACTCGGCGAATCTGAGGTTGCCCATGTTGCGGAATGCAATGTTGGGCGTGTAAAGGGGCGGGTAAATTGCACGCAGATGCAGTTCTTCCAGCGGGGTGAGCTTGCGCCTCGCTTTTTCGGCCATGATACGGTTCATCGAATCGATATCCATGTTGTCTCGGACAAACCCGTTTGGGACCAAGAGGTCCTCGAAACCATCGAGGTCAACATCCAAGAGAACCGGGTTCCACGACCACTCGGAACCTTCGATGCCGGCGTATTGGGCAATCTCGGCGTAAGTGCCGTCGCCCCGATTCCACAATAGCGTGTTCCTAGGATACTGCGGCCGCGCCATCACGTCGAAGACCGGGGCAAGTTCAGCTCTGAGGATATTGCATTGGGTGAGGCGCCGCTGATGCCCAAAAGCAAGCATGTCTAAAACAACAAGATCATCGTGCCCGTCGCGGTCGAGGTCCGCTGCATCAACCGCCATGGACGCAAGGCTAGTTTGGCGGATTGCAAACCACGGAGCCAATTTGAAATTGCCGCGGCCGTCGTTCAGCCACAACCGGTCCGGGGTTCCAAAATCATTGCAGACATAAAGGTCCGGCGCGCCGTCACCATTCAGATCGCGAAACAGCACTGACAATCCCCAGTCGTGCGGAGCCGCGGTCAGCGCCCGCCCGTCCTCGTCCATGAAACGCCCGCTCGTGAACGGCACACCCGTGAACCCGCCACGACCGTCGTTGAGGAAAAATGCGTCTGGTTCGCCCAATTCTTCATGCCCGAACTTGCCCCGCCCGCCGGGGGCGACCTCGAACTTGAATCGGAATCGGTTTGTCCATTCGGGGTCTGTCAGTGGCCGGCCGTTGATGCTGGTGACGAGCCACTGATCGTTGACCCGCTTGATCCCCCATCGCGCGCCCGGCATGTCAGTGAGGGTTGATACACGGTAGTTGGCAATGTACATGTCAAGGTCGCCATCACCGTCTGCGTCGGCCAAACCTAAAGAGGTGCCGGCAAACCCGTTGTTCAGCAATCCAGCCATGGTGAATCGCCCGTGCCCGTCATTGGCGAAAACCCTGGTGCCTCCGCCAATCGAATTCACAACGAGGTCCAAATCGCCATCACCGTCAATATCAGCGAAAGCCGCGCCAGTACAATCCAACCCTGCGACACTCACCCCCGCTTGTTCAGTCACGTTGGTAAAGCGCCACCCGCCAAGGTTCTTGTAAAGCTGATTGTCCGAGTCTTTCAAACCGCAGAAATACAAATCGCACAGGCCATCGCCGTCGATGTCACCCGCCGCGACGCCGGCGCCATTTGGCAGGATCTGGTTTGTGAGATGCCGTTGCTCGGGCAGCAAATTTGTGAAGCAAACACCTGTCAGAGCCGGTGGAAGCAAAGTAAAACCGCCCTTGGGTGTTCCCTGCGGATTCAGTCGCGCGATCCTGTGCTGGCCAAGCTCGACCCAGTTCAGGTGACTTGTTTGGCCAACAGCCAGGTTTGGCGCCGCCCACAGAAGCAGCAAAAGCAACGCCGCCCTCCGAACCCAGTCATTTTTCTCGATGGAGGGTTTGGGCGCCAGGTTCCACGGCAAATTGAATTGGCCGATCCGGGCCACTGCAGAACTGATTCTGCGCTCAAATCCTCAACGAGTCAATGCCGCCCCGGCAAAGTTCAAACCACAATGTTCACCCTTCAACTTTCAACGCGGGAAATGAAGAGGCATATGGACTGAGAATGCAGCGGGCGAGGCCATTCGCATTGCAAAAGCGCAGTCCAGACAGTTTGTCTTCGATCCACCAATCGGTTGTTTTGGCTTGCAGAATTTGTGAAAACTGATGGAATACCGGAGGATCAATGTGGCACTCACGCACTGACCGTCCATCGGGATGCACGCGGGATCAAGCTCTTGTTTTGCAAATGCAGACCTCTAGCACAGTACGCGGCGTGTCGGCAACGGCATCGGCCTTGCTCGGCTTTAGCCTTGTTTGCCATGGCTTCGAAGCCAAGGACATCATGGCATACCGGGCCGGGCCTGTCCTTTTGCGACCCCACCTCACAGTGGCGGAACAGTACAATGACAACTTGTTTTATCAGTCAGGGGGTCCTCAGACTGACGATTTCATCACAATGGTGACTCCTGCATTGGATATCCAGGTCGGCCGCAGCGGCACAGCTTTCGATCTGGGAGTTGGCTATTCATTTACGCAGCTTTTCTACACTCAAAACCCATACGTTAGCGACGCTTCCGAACACCGCGGCACCATCGCAGCAACACTCAGCGGCGAAAGGCTCCGGTTCAGCCTCACTGGCTCGGCTTCTTATGCGAACACCATCTACGGCGGATATGAGAGTTTTGAGTTTGGGGGTTTGACATTCCTGGTGCGTGCACCCAACGTCGAGCGGTTCAACTACGCGTTCAGTCCCGGTTTGGACTACAGCCTGAGCCCGAAAACCTCGCTGCACGGAGGATTAAGCCTCAGCGGACTCGATTTTCTCGAGAACAGCCGGTTCTACGATGTCAATTCATGGAGAGCAACGGGCGGTGGTAGTTACAAAATACGCCCTAAGATCAGCGCCGTCACCGAATTTTTCTACGGCCAGTCCGCGACGGAGCCGAACAAGCCACTCCTCGGTCCAAAGCTGGCCAAACTCCCGCACCTTGAAACATTGGGCGCGTTGGTCGGCGCCAGGGGTGAAATCACGCCCAACATAAGCGGCTCTCTCAAGGTTGGATATCAGCAGAATTACTGCGGCGAGAACGAGTTTGGAGACCCGGCTTATCAGGGTGACTTGTCGTGGAAGATATCTGAGAAGTCCCAACTTGGGCTCAATTACGCGAGAGCGAGTTCCGCCTCGGCCCAATCCGGAGCCGCGTACACAAGTGACAACGTCGGGCTTCAGTTTCAGCAGGTAATTGGCACAAGACGACCGTGGTTTGTCTCTTTAGGCGCGACTTACAGCCACAACCAGTATGAGGGCGATGGTACCAGTAGAAATCGCGGCGCCGATTATTACAGCGTGAACATGGGCGTCTCCTACCAGGTCAAACTATGGCTGAAGACCGGACTCGCGTACCAGTACACCCAAACGGTTAGCGACTCAGAATCATTTGTTGACTACGAGATCAATCAGGTTACTGTAAGCGTGTCTATAGGGTATTGAGCATGAAACTGTTTGTCTGGTCAGCGCCGTGGCTCGCAGCCATCGGCATTTGGTGTTTGTTATCCCAGCCCTCCTTGGCCGCCGAGGACAAGTCGGATGTTTCCAAAGGTGCTTCCAGCGAGGTTGCCAAGGGAGATTCATCCGGTGTGGCAACTCTCCAACCACGCCGTGAAGCAGAACGGAAAATATCTCCGACCGATACTCTGTACATTACAATAGTCGGAGAAACCGGCTTGCAGACCGATTTCAAGGTTTCGGCAAGCGGCACCATACAGTTCCCGTTCATCGAAGTCGTCGAGGTCGCAGGACTGACTCCTTCCGAACTCTCACTCAAACTGCGCGAGTTGTTGATGAAGGATTACTTTGTGGACCCCCAGGTTCTGGTCACAGTGAAAGATTACCGGGCCGATTTCGTCACCGTTATCGGCCAGGTCCAACGCCCGGGTCCAATCATGCTCACCGGCGAACGCAAGTATGACATCGTGGATTGCATCGCACTGGCCGGCGGAACAACCCGCCTCGCAAGCAATACAATCGAGTACACCCACCGAGGCGAAACTCGAAAGCTCTCGTATGACAAAATCAAGAACGAGAAAGACCCGGCAAAACGGATTTACGTCGAGGCCGGCGATATCATCGAGGTCAAAGAAACATGGATGTAACCCAGTAACTTTGCCAATAACTTTGATTTTTTGAGCCATGCCATACTTCCCACAAGCTGCCACAAACGATCTTATCGAATCGTCGGTTTCCCCCTCCGCAAACATCAACTTGCGGCATTATTGGCACGTCATACTCGAACGCCGGTGGCTCGTTATCGCCACTTTTGTCTCTGTCTTTGTCCTTTGCCTGGTTTATCTGTACAAGGCGCCAAAGATTTATCAGGCAACAACTCGCATCCAAATTGACCGTGAGTCGTCCACGTTCAACCTCCAGGATTTGGTTGTCTCCGGAGGCGCAGATACTGACTACCTGCAAACCCAGTACAAAAACCTCATGAGCCGTTCGCTCATCGAAGCTGTCATAAAGAAACAAAAACTCAATGAGGACCCTAGATACGCGAAGGAACTCGACATCGCCGAAGCCGTTGCCGACGATATCACCGTCGCCCCAATCCGCATGAGCCGCCTCGTGGACGTCCGAGTCGAACATACCAACCCCAAAAAAGCCGCCGATATCGCAAACACCCTCGTCGAAGAATTCATCGAGCAAAACGCTGTCCTGAAACAGAAACGCACCCTCGACACACTCTTCTTCCTTAAAGCACAAGCCAACAGCCTCGAAAAAGATGTCCAAGAAGCCGAGGAAAAACTCCACAATTACCGCACTCAGGTGAAATTCGTCTCGCTCGACGAGCGCTACAATGTGATCGCTGAGGCGCTCAGCCAGGCACAATCCCGTTATACCGATGCCAAAGCAAGAGCTGAAAACGCTGAAACTGTAATCGTTGAACTGGAACAACACGTAAAGGCCGGCAAACCCGTCGAAACGTTCCCAGCAGTCGCCTCCGACCCCGTGGTCAAAGACCTGCAGCGACAACTCACTACCCAAGAAAACGATCTGGCCGTGCTCCTTAAACGGTACAAAGACAAACACCCAACCATCATCGCCGCACGATCCAGAATCGACGAAACCCGCAAGTCCCTCGATCGCACAGTCCAAAACCTCGTCGAAACTCTCCGTGCCGAAGCGCGCCTCACCCGCGTCACCGAGCAAACCATCGGATCGAACGTTAAAGATTGGGAAGAGCGCCTGACTGAATGGACCAAGGCCAAAAAGGACTATGACATTCTTGTCCGCAAAGCCGATACCAGCAAAACACTGTTCAATCTGGTTCTTTCAAAGATGAAAGAGGTCGAGCTGCTCGGCAAGGACCGCGCCAATAACATCAGAATAGTTGACCCAGCCTCAGTGCCCGTCAAACCAATCAAGCCCCGCATCGTGACCACTCTCTTGCTCGGCGCTTTCGGCGGTCTCGCAGTGGCCATCGGACTTGCACTGTTTGTGAATTACCTCGACGATTCAATCAAGACCCAGGACGACGTCGAAACGTACCTCCATCTGCCGTTCCTCGGTTACGTGCCAAACATCAAGTCAAACAGCGTCGTCGAGCGCGACCTCCAGTCCCACCTCCATCCTCAATCCAATGCGTCCGAAAGTTTTCGCACCGTTCGCGCAGCAATCGCCCTCGGCAGCAAAGCTGGCAAAATGCGCGTCCTGACTGTCACAAGCACAATACCTTCAGAAGGCAAGTCGCTCGTCGCATCCAACCTCGCCATCGTAACCGCACAAACAGGACTTAAAACGCTGTTGATCGACTCTGACATGAGGCGGCCGTCGGTGCACAAGGCATTCCAATTGCACAGCCCCGTCGGACTCGCAGCATATCTAATGGAAAAAGCACAAAGCATCGACGAGCTCATCCACACCACCGATATCCCAAATCTCGACGTGGTGTGCTGCGGCGCCACTCCATCCCAACCCTCCGAGCTTCTCGGTTCGCGTCGAATGTTGCAGTTCATGCAGGAGGTCAGCAAACGGTACGACCGCATCATAATGGACTGCCCCCCGATTTCCGCTGTCAGCGATCCTCTCGTCCTTTCCGCGATGGCCGACGGCGTTGTTTACGTCACCAAGTTCAACAAAATCCGCCGTGAACACGCGCGCAAGAGCATCCAACGCCTCCTCGATGCAGGCATTCACATTTGCGGCGTTGTCCTCAATGACATCGACTTCGAGGGCCGCGACTCTTACTACTACTCGTATTACTACTACCAGAACCGGTATTACTCGAGCTACTACCGAAGCCGCAGTACAGGTTCAACTTCTTCCACTGCCGAACAGGCCGAGACCAAAAAGAGTTGAGTTGCTGCAAGAATACGTTCTCGCTGGAGCGGACCAATAGCACGCCCGAGTGGTTATAGTGCCTGTGTAGGTTTTTCTTCCGCAACGCATCCTGCAAACCATACAGGATGATAACCGGCAGTGCACCGAGACCACGGATCAGCCCTGGCCCGCATGTTCCCCAGCCCGACGTAGCCGGAACAAAATGGCCTCCCGGGCACTGCCCCGGCTCCAGCACCCCCTCGGGCTGTCCGTCACGCCTAGCTGGGAAATATGCCCCGCGACTCCATCGCTCGGAAAAGCACCAGGACCAAACCTCCACCGGACGCAACGCTGCCAGAGCAACTCCCAATCAAATGTAGCTCTTAAGCCCGAACGCTGGACTCTACTCTAATAGCCGCGGTGCTGGATTCGCCCGACGCACGGAACAACCCACCGCCGTTACAGTTCCGCGTTTACGCGAAAAACTGAAACCTTTCTGGTCCTGATTCTGGTACCCAGCGCTTTGCCCCTGAGCCAAATGCCGCCTGCGGCGTTCCAAGCCGACTACGTGTCTGTCCCCATATGGCCTGATTCGCGGTGATCCCAATAGTTTCTCACGCGCTGCCGCGGATGCAATGGGCGTTGGCAGGCGCGAAGCGTTTGGAGTGCGGCAGCTTGCTGCCGCTTTGTTTCCATGCCCAAACAACGTGTCTGTCCCCATATCGACATCCGATGGGTTCCTCCACAGACATCGGCAACATCGGATTGGAACAAGGGACAATTTGCGGACCACGCCGCAATCAGGGGCCAAAACCCAAATAATGAGCCTGTCCCATATTGATACTTCTCTGGCCCAAGCGCGGGTTTCCTTGGCCCGGAGATCTCACCGCCTGACCGGCCAAAGACAGCCAAGGCATTCATTGAGGTGAGATTCCCTGGTTAGGCACACTCAAATGGTCATTCAAGCGAGATGTCCTGACTAAAGTCCGAAAGGCGTTCCCGAAGCGGCTGCAGATCGGGGTCAACCTTCGCCATTTGCAGCACTGTTGATCGCCCCCCAACCGCCATTGCGCGTTGAAGCAGTCCCCACGCTTCGTCAACATGACCGGATTGCGCCGCGTAACAGGCGAGATTGTAAGGAACAAGAAAAGCCTTGGGAAACTTCTCAAGCGCAGGGTGCAGGAGCGACCATGCCTTTTCCAGCCCGCCATCTTTCATCCGTCTCGCTGCAAAAGCCCGAACAATCCAGCCATCTACTTCGTCAGGAAGCAATGCCACAAGCCGCTCTGCGATCCGAAAAGCCGCATCCCAATCGCCCAACTTGGCCCTGATCTCCCACTCCACCCGAAGCACATCGGGTGAATTCCGGTTGGACGATCGTATCCGATCCAGCTCGCCAAGCGCCGAAACAGCGTCGCCAAGCAACAGCCAGGCCCGGGCTTCTTCGAGAGCTAAGTTATCCGGCTCGCTCAACGGCATAAAAACTTTGCGATCTGCAGCTTCTGACGGAGCAACAACCCAGTTGTTCCAGTGCTACGCGTGACCCGCATCTTGAATAACAGGACTCCGCCCGAAGCAACAAGCACACACACAGCGTGCAATGATCGCACAGTAATTCTAACCAACCAACCCAACTCCCACAATCCGAAGTTCAAGCGGGAATCCAAGCCGCACCGCGGGCAACTTTTCGGCAGAGTTGCGCTTCGATATTTTTTTGAAAAAATTGTTGACGTGATGTTCCGCAATGTGCTAATTATAAGCCTGCGTACGGTGGAACATATTTTGTGCCTATGAAAAGGGAGCATACAAAGTGGGTTTTGGCCCTCGTTTTAGCGGGGTCCATCGGTGTCATTTCTACGCAGGCAGTTGCCGGCGTTGAATCAAAGGGTGCTGTGGTTAGCAAGGCCATGATGGGAGTGCGCGTGCCTGAGTTGGCTGCTAAAGCAGCAGTGCTTGTCAAGCAGGCCGATATTGGAGACCGCGAGGCCATTGCGGTGGCCGTGGTCGAATATGTGGCCAAGGCATATCCTGCTGCAGTTAAATCTGTCATTTCCTCCATAGCAAAAGCGGAGCCTTCTCTTGCGCCAAAGATTGCTGCGAGGGCTGCTGAGTTGCTTCCTCAAGACAGTGTGGCTTTGGCGTCGGCAGCCGCATTGGGAGCCAAGCAGTTTGCCCCACAGGTCGCTGCCAGTGTCGCCAAGGCGAATCCAAAAATGGCCCCAGAAGTCACTGAGACAGTCATATTGGCCGTTCCGCAAGAAGCCGTTCGAACTGCCGATGCAGTGGCTGCCTCAGTGCCTTCCGCCAAGGATTCACTGCCCGTAATCGAGCGCTCTGCAATGGCAAGTGGCGGCACGCCTATCATCATCCAACGCAAGAAGCCCATTCCTCCATCCCAGAGCTTGACGGGACAGGATACGCCTGGGTACGACTACGCGCGCCCTTAAGCAGGGCCACCAAGTGGATTTAGTAATGCAACGCCCGAGTGTGTGCTCGGGCGTTTTTCATTTAGATCGCGCGCGCTTGCGCTCCAGTGTCCCCCTCACATCACTCTTGTAGAAATTCCTGCTCGACAGAACCTTCACAGCCGCATTGACTGAAACGCATGAACACTGCACTGACAAGAAGACGGTTCCTGAGTCAAACGGTCATCTCAAGCGCGACACTCGGAGTTGCCCCCTGCTTCCTCCGCGGATTCGGCTCCCTTAACCAGAAGATTAATGTCGGGTTTGTCGGCGTGGCGAATCGTGCTGCTGACAATTTGTCGGAAGTCAGCAAGCTAACCGACCTGGTCAATGTGGCCGCCCTCTGCGATGTTGACGACAGATACTTGGCACAGGCACGCGAGAAACATCCGGGGGCAAAAACATACAACGATTTTAGAAGACTGATCGACCAGAAAGACATTGACGCGGTCGTGGTGAGCACGCCGGATCACACACACGCTGTGGCCACTGCGGCGGCCATTCGTACAGGACGCCACGTTTACTGCGAAAAGCCGCTCACCAGAACAATCTCCGAATGCCGTAAGATCGAAGAACTCACCAAGAAGTACAAGCGAATCACACAGCTCGGCACCCAAATCCACGCCGGCGACAATTATCGCCGTGTCGTCGAACTCGTCCAAGCCGGTGCGATCGGTCCCGTCCACGAGGTGCACGTGTGGGTCAGCGCCTCCTACGGCGGGATGAACAAGCCGACAGACAAACCGCCCGTTCCGCCCGGATTGCACTGGGATTTGTGGCTCGGGCCAGTTGGCCCTTCCGATTATCACCCGGATTACGCGCCGTTCAAATGGCGCAATTGGTGGGCGTTCGGCGGCGGTTCCCTAGCAGATTTCGGGTGCCATTTCATGGATTTGCCGCATTGGGCGCTGGACCTGCGTCATCCGTTGTCCGCTGAACCTCTTGCCGGGCCGCCGGTGCATCCAGATTCAACACCACCGTGGCTCATCGTCAGATACGAGTACCCTGCGCGTCCTGCAATTGAAGGCCGGCCACCACAGCCTCCCGTGGTTCTAACATGGTATCACGGCGGAAAACAACCAGCGCTGCTTGATGAGGAACAATCCAAGTATTTTCGAAGCGGAGTGATGTTCGTAGGCGAAAAGGGAATGTTGTTGGCCGACTATACGCGCAGGCAATTGTTGCCTGAAAAAGATTTCGCCGGTTTTCAACCCCCGCCTCAGTCGATCCCAAAGTCCATCGGACATCACCGCGAGTGGATCGAAGCAATCCGAAATGGCGGCAAAACCACATGCAATTTTGATTACTCGGGCGCTCTCACGGAGGCAGCATTGCTGGGCAACGTCGCATACAGAGTCGGCCGCAAAATTGTTTGGGACGCCAAAGCACTCCGGGCAATCGGATGCCAGGAAGCCGACCAGTTCATTCAACACAGTTACCGCAAAGGCTGGAAGCTTTAGCCATCACATTCCGCAGCCCGGCGTAACCGGAACCAAAGCTGCCTGCAAGGCAGTGCCCCGCTCCTGCACCCCCGGTGGCTGTCGGCCACGCCGGGCTGCGAAATATCTGCTACGACTCCGTCGCCGGGAAAAGCACCCTGATCCCCCGACCGGACCAGGCACTGCCAGAGCGACTCCCAACCACATGTAACTCTTCCGCCTAAAGGGGGACTCAAACGGTCGAGGCGGACAACGCCACTCGGTTGGCAAACCCGCGGCCCGGTTCAACGTTGTAAGTTAGACGTTGTACGTTGAAAGTTTTCATAGGTTTATCAGCTTGGCCGTCTTGTTGAGAACGTTCAACATACAACGCTCAACGTACAACGTTCAGAGGTATTACTGCTCGATGAATGCTCGTTCCAAAGCCGCCTAAAGGCGGGACTCCGACAGCCCCGGCCGTGACATCGCCCAAAGCGCGCAACAGCCCATCGCCGTTAGAGCTCCCCGTTTACGCGGAAAACTGAAAGCTTTCTGGCCCTGATTTTTGGGACGGCATCGCTTTACGCCTGCGCCAAGGGGCGACCCGCGGCCCTCCGACCCAACTACGTGTCTGTCCCCATATGGCCCCATTCGATCTCGCCGCTGATCCTGATGGTTTTTCACGCGCTGCCGAGGATGCAGCGTGCTTTGGTGGGCGCGGAGCGCTTGGAGTGCGGCAGCTTGCTGCCGCTTTGTATTTATGCGCAAACATCGTGCCTGGAACCAGATCGGCATGACGCAGAAAACAATGTGTCTGTCCCCATATCTGCATCCGACTGGTTCCTCCGCAGATTTCGGCAACCGCCGATTGGAGCACGGGACAATTCTCCCGCCATGCCACGATCCGGAGGCAAGACCCAAACATCGAGCCTGTCACTCTATTTGGGTCCTTGTTCGATGTGCGTGGGTGGCAGGCAGCCCAGCGGCAGCTCCAAGAATTGAGATTCTCTCGTTTGCGGCGCGGGTTGCCAAGAACCGGAAATCTCACCAGAATCAGGGCCGAAAGCGCTGCATAGCGAAGTGAGGCGCACGGCTCGACCGCGCAACGAGTTCGAACATTGATTAATTCTTGTCTTGAATCCGACCGCAGTTGTTGCGATAAAGCGCGAGTCACCGATGGCTTTCGCGTTGTAACAAAGACGGAATCAACTCAACCAACAAGCAAGAGGAGTTCAGAATGACGAACAACAAGGTGTCTGGCATTTACCCGAGGTTGCAGTTGGCGTACCTGCTGCAATTTGCGATTTGGGGAAGTTGGTCTTTGGCTCTTGGGGGTTACCTGAACGGAAAAATGAGCGGGTCGCACATCGGGTACCTTTACATGGCGATCCCATGGGGTGCAATCATCGCACCAATGTTTATCGGGCCGATAGCGGACCGATATTTTTCTGCGCAAAAGATGCTTGGGCTGTTGCACCTGATTTCGGGGTCGGCCCTGCTGGCCTGTGGGTTTGTTTGCGCCAGTGCAGAAGCGAGAGCGGCCGGGGGTGCAGTGGTGGTCCCATTTGGTCCGCTGATGGTCTTGATGCTTCTGTCAGGGATTTGTTACATGCCATCAATCCCGCTGATCAACACTGTGGTTTTCAAGCATATTCCGGATTCAGCGTCAGCGCCCAAGGTTTTCATATTCGGCACATTGGGCTGGATTTTGGTTAATCTGGTGGTCGAGGTTTTCGCAGGGGGCGCTGCGAGGCCGACATTCTTCTTCATAGGGGGCGCGTGCGGTATTCTCTTGGGGCTGTATTCGTTCACTCTTCCTGACACACCACCCAAAGGCGCGTCAAAGGAAGGCAAAACGGACGTTTTCGGGTTGGGCGCATTGGCAATGTTCAAATCGCCTGTGTTTACCATTTTTGTTCTTTCCGCGTTCATGGTGAGCATATTTGGCAGCAACTATTTCTTCCCCTCCGTGGTTGCCTACCTGAGCGAGTACGGTTACCCGGCGCCGGTGGCTCTGACCACGCTAAACCAGGTTTCGGAGCTTTTTTTCATGGCGATCCTCGCATTTTGTGTTGCTCGCATCGGGCTGAAGTGGGTGCTTGTTATTGGCATGAGCGCGTGGGCGGTGCGGTATTTCATCTTCACGTTTGAGGGATTCCAATTTGCATTGATCGGGCTTCTTTGTCACGGGATGGCCTATGCGTTTCTCTATGCCGCGGCCTACATGTTTGGCGATCGAGTTGCGCCGTCCCATCTCAAGGCCAGCGTCCAGAGTCTGCTGGCATTTCTGTTGCTCGGAATCGGACAGGTGCTGAGCGGAGCTCTGTTCGGCTATCAAATTGAGCGATGCGCCCCTGCAGTCACCAAGACCGTCGCAGTCGAACCCGGCCAGGCTCCAAAGGCTCTGCCGCCGTGGCATGTCCCCGAAATGGAAACCTCGGCGTGGAGATATCTTGATTTGGCAAAGTCGGTAAAATACCTGCTCGGCGACAAAGCTGTTTTCAATCTTGGCGAACACCTGGGCAAATACACGAAAGCGGATGGCACTGTTGACCTCGACAAGCTTCCGGAAACGTGGGAAGCGGGCGGTGTTAAATACAGCAAAGCCGAGTTAAAGGCCACCCTCGACAAGATCGGCACTGCGGTCACTCGCGACAAATACTTGCAGGCCCAAAGACACAACTGGAAAGGATTCTTCATCCCGCCTGCGATATTTGTTTTGTTCTGGGTCGTTCTGTTCGCGCTTTTGGGCAAGGAACCTCCAAAAGCCGAGCCCGAGCCTGCAAAGCAACCAGCCGCGGCTTGATCAATCCGGCCCGGCGCGATACAGCTCTTGAATTGCTTCGGTGCTGATGGCGCAGCCGTAAATACGCACGTCGTCGATCCACCCGTCAAAATGGTGTTGGCGCTCAGACATGCTTGCACCGATAACAACATTGGCGACCGGAGTTGACAGTATCTCGCCGGCGGCAGACATGGCATCGTCTTCAACGCCGTCCACGTAAAGCGCAGCGCGCAGGCCATCATAGGTCGCTGCGATGTGGTGCCATTGACCGTCGGCCACCGGCCGTTTTGAAACCAGGACTACTTGGTTTGTCTTACTGCTGGTCTCTGGCTTCGGCCCAACCAAAACGAACCGGACGGCGTCACGTTCGCCGTTGCGTTCGATACGCCATGCGTTGTCTGATCTGTTGATGATCGCCTGGTTCGGCTTGTCGAACTCGCGCACTTTCATCCATACCGAAACAGTCATTTCACTGCGGCAATCCATCGCGGGCGAGGATTTACAATCGACGTAACCTCTTGACCCATTAAGTTCTATAGCGCCGCCGAACCTGCCTTTCCCGGGCGCCCACATTACAGGACCTCGAAGCTGTGCCGTATGCCAGCAACCGGACGCATCGGGAACCTCAGTGCCGGTTGTTTCTTCGAACTTCCACCAAGCCACCAACCCGGTCGTACGAAAAGCCGCAACCCTGCCCGATACAACCCTGCCCCGAGCAGGCACGGCATCGACCCGCCAATAGTACGTCGTGTCGGGCTTAAGCTCCGATAGTTCAAACCGGAGCTGATCTGTCGTTCCGATCCGCCTGAGTGCGTCGGCGCCGATTCCGAGATAAACACTGTACGCGCTCGCATCAGGGACGGGGGTCCATTCGAGCGCTGTTCGTCTTATCCCAACGCCGGTGGAACCGTCTTCGGGCTTGAGTGGTGCGGCACGTGCTGATACAGCTTCGCGAAAGACGACCTCGCTGATACCAACGGCTGAACCGGTCCCGAATGACACGAGGTTCTCGAATCGGACTTTTCGTGCCTTGACACCGTTCAATCGCAGGACGGTCCGCTGATCATAATCGGGGTTTCCTTCGGCTTCAGTGAACTCGGCGCCGGCCAAAGCTGTCTCCCACGTCGAACCGTCAGTTGAGACTCTGATGTCGGCACGGCGAACGCCATTTGTTGTTTGCCACGGATCGTTGAAGTTCCAAATCTCGATAGAGGCCAAAGGCACGGCCTCGGGCAACTCGAACTCGACGAACAAATCAGGCGCGCGCTGCGCCATCCACATGTTTCTCTTCTCGCAATCGTGCTCGAAAAGCCCGTCGCCGTCCGTGTCGGCCAAACCAGAGCCATCGGCAATGGCGGCGACATTCACACCAGATTCAGGCGCGTTGGCTCGAACGCTCGAAACCCGCACTTTCGGATTCGCAGTTGTGGGTTTGCGATCCCGCGCCTTTAGCGCAACCGGCTGTTTGAGTACAACAAAAGGAGTGTCGAACTCGAGAGTTGCCGTAACAGGACGCACAACGTTCTTTGGCTCTCGCCATGAGAGCGCACAAACGCCGCCTCACCCAAATTGGAACGAACTGACCTTGCGATAAGTGCCATCAACGCTTGCAAGGACAAGCTTGGGCGGCTGTGGGCGTTGCTTGTTTCGCAGCACAGTAACCGATTCCCCGAGCCGGCCCTGCAACTTCAGACCAACTGAGATGGGGTCTTTGGCACTCTTTGCTTCCGTGACTTCAAGGATCGAAAGAACCGGTTCACCGATGTCGAATCGAACGCTCTGATCCACCCCCAGCGCAAATCGTCCGTTTGCGCCGAAATCATCGCCAACCAACTGCCACGTCGCTCCCTTGTTGTCCTTGCGTTCGATTGTCCAGGACAGAATCTGGTAGGTTCCTGCGGGGAGTGTGAAACTGCCATTAGATGGGTTGCGAGTGAAGTGACCCGTTGGACCAGCGGCGGTAAACTCGGAGATCGTTTCAGGCACGGTGACGGTCCCAAACTTGATGTCGCGAGCCTTTTCGACCTTTACGAAAGCACCGTCACGCGCAACTTCTATCCTGAACAATTGGCCATCGACCTCAACCAGCCGCCCCAGGTAACGATCGATCCTCTGATCAGTTTCCGTTGCTTTGTCGGGACTCAGAATCAGCCTGTCTGTATCTGCGGTGTCCCACCCGATGTCATCGAATGCACCGTTAACGTTGCTGTCCACCAATCTGACCCGATATTTCTTGCCGCCAAAGTCAACATCACCCTCATACCAGCAAGCCGAACTGATATAGACACGGTCATACTGGTAATAGCGGACAATAACGTGGTACGTCACCGGCCCGTCCTCGGTTTGGAAAACGACACGAGCCGGATCGAAAATGGCGGCGTAAGCGCTGACATCGCCCGAAACGGCCGGATCGTCATCGAGCCGCCCGTTGCCATTCGAATCAATGAAAAGCTTGTTGGGAATCCCACGCTTGGTCGTTCTGTCGAGGCAAATCCAGCGGAACCCGGCTTTGTCCATCGGCGTTTTCCAACGCGCGAACACAGGCTTGCCTTGAAGTTGCGGCAAAGCCAGATTCGGCGGCTGGTTGGTCAGCAGAACGATCCACTGATAAGCCGGAGCTTCATCGCACGTGTGGTATTGCAGCCATTGCTCCGGTTGGGCAAAAAGACGACACGCAAACCAAAGGAGTGCACAGCTACCCCATACGCACGCTGCTCGGCGCAAGTTCACTTTATGATTACTACCATAGTTCGCCCCGTTACGCAATAGGACCGAAATAAGTTCATCGCCGGGCAGCCCACCAGCAGCAAGAACCGCCCGTCAAAACCTGCTCTGTGGCATGGTCCCCAGAAGCTTGAAAAGCAACCATGCCGCCGCCGCGAGAAACCCCAGCGCAATAACCCCCGCAATCCACTTGAACAATCGGGCTTGAAATCTAATTCGCTCCGTCTGCGCATACTGTTCCTCCTGAAGCCGAGCGAGTTGTGCAGTCAGGTGCTCAGGCAATGCCGGTCCCTCGCGCAAAACGAGTGTAAGCCATCTGCCCGAACCATCACCGAATGCCTTTGGCAAAGTCACCAGTTCGTCGTTGTCCGGCTGCCGAAACCCGGCTGATCGCCAAAAACCGG
This sequence comes from Verrucomicrobiota bacterium, assembly GCA_012517065.1. Classification (GTDB taxonomy): domain Bacteria; phylum Verrucomicrobiota; class Verrucomicrobiia; order Limisphaerales; family J093; genus JAAYVR01. The sequence continues at coordinate 32,515 of JAAYVR010000015.1, forward strand.
TTACAATGCCTTTCATCCAAAGCCGTTCGCACCCGTGGTTGCGCGCCAAAACAAGAAGCTTCTCCCACAAGAAGGGACGCACCTGTTCTTCCTGGTGCGCAGAGGAAAAGGATTCGCCGTAAATGAGCCCGTGCGCCCCCGAGACTCGCAAACCCATCGTACCGACAAGAACCCCGTCAGGTCGCACCACGACCTGAAAATCTGTCAGGTGCTTTTCAAGATCCAGCACAGGCAGGCACGCAGTCTCCCACAGGCCCCGCAGCACGGGCAAATCATCCAGATTTGCTCTGCGAATCGAATACTCGCTTTGCATCAACGCCTCTCGCCTGCAACGTCCCGCCCCGGCACGGCCGGAAAACATCAGCGCAACAGAAATCTACATAACTTGACGCGACAATGCCCATTTCCATTCAGCGTGGAGCACCCCGGAGACGCATTACCCCAGAATCAAAGACACACTATCATCTTCACACCTGCTGTCTTCAATTCCCCTGCTTGTTTTTCTTGAACTGGATTTTGATTGTGTCCAGCAACCTGCTGGCAAACGATTTGCGCTTCGGGGGCGCCGCAACGCCTGTCACCGGCTGGCAGGAGCCGCTGCACGCCGGACAAAAGAGGCGCGATTTCCCGCCCACCAAGTGCAGCTCGCGCACACAAGCCTCACAATACATTCGACCGCATTGAGTGCACTTGAGCACAGCCTCGATGCCGGGATGGTTAATACAAGCGGGGCGACCGTCATCAAGCGTCGTCTGGACGGGTTCGGCAGGTTTCGGCAACGGAGGAATGGATATCTCGGCAGGCAACACAGAAAGCCGCATCTCCATGCTGCCAAGCATCAGCACCTGGCCATTTCTGATCTCGGCGTCGAGTACGCGCCGGTTGTCAATCCATGTGCCATTTGTTGAGCCCAAATCACGAACGCGAACAGAGAAGTCCGTGACAATGACCTCGCAGTGCCTGGCCGAAACAGTGACATCGTTCAAAACGAAGTCATTGGCTTCCGCGCGCCCAAGAAAATTGGACCCCCGTTGCAACTCGAGTTCATCGCCCTTTTGAGCGCCGTTCAATATGATCAGCCGGGCTGTGGCCATATAACTCACTTGTTTTGCTGCTCGAAATGATACTACCATAATGCACCTTAACCGCAACTGCAGAGAATCGGGATCAAGACGGACCAGACCATTGCAAATTGACAACGGCCCTCAACACCCGCGCACGAACTTAAGGCTGGCATAAACCAAGCAGTGTCGGTATGGTCAATAAATGAACTCGGCCAACCAGGCTTCTTGGGCGACTGGCACATGATTGCGCGAACGGGAATGCACGTGTGGTTGCAGTAGCGCCTTGCGTCCCAGTTCCCTGTGCGGTTGCTTTGAAGACAAGGCAGTCGAACGCCGTCCATTAACATGATTATGGCTAGAGCAAGCGGTTATGCGCGGGCAACAGCCGCAGTGGCGGCCTGCGCCATAGTCATTTCTTTGCTCACTTCGTGCCAGAACCAGAAGGTTACCGGTGGAAGCAGTGTCAAGTACCCGCCTCCTCCAGCAGCAGAGACGTCTGACAGCCAATCACCCCCCCCGAACAAGACCTCCGCAAAGCAGCAAAAGCAGAAGTCAAAACAGGCCCCTGTCAAATACAGCACAAGCTACGAAAACGAAATCAAAGAGGTATTTGATCTCGCTGAAAAAGGGGATTGGGACGCAGCCGAGAACCGCGCAAACGCCCTTTACGCAAGGGAACCCCGGGACCCGGCTGTTCAACGCCTCCGCGAATGGGTCAGAAAACGGCGTGAGCAAAGCCGTGAACGCGCAATCGAAGACCGCATAAGGACCCTTGACGCCCGCGATTCAGTTTTTAATCCAACACTCAAGAGTCTTGCGACCGAAAAGAAAGACCGCGGTCTTCCGCCCAGAAAAGACGTTCGGGACGCGGTTCAGCAAATAGAAGCCACACCTTATATACCGCCGACCTATGGCAAGACGAACATATTGGCAGACACCGGGCTGCTTTTTGATTTCGAATCCCGCCAAGGTCGAATGTCCAAAATCTTGGATAAAGAGATTTCCGTTCACCTCGACGACGCCACACTCGAATCAATCATTTTCACAATCGGCCAGGCTGAAGGAATCAATTTTGTCGCTGACAAGTCCTTGCCTGCATTCCAGACGAAAATGAGCATCAACATGCATCGAGTTAAGCTATCCGAATTCCTGCGTTACGTGTCGCGAAACCTCGACCTTCAATTCCAGGTGGGCGACGATCTTGTCTGGATAGTCGATGCCAAGGACCCGAAGAAGATAATGGAAGAAACACGATTCTACCGCTTGCGCAAAGGCTTTATCCTCCCCGCCCAACTTGGGCCAAGCGAGGTGGTCCGCACCGAAACCAGGGCGCAAAACGCCGTCACAGTCACCGAAGTCCAGAAGGTCGATAGATTCGTAAACGACCTGGCGCCGCCCACGCCATCCATCGAGCGCGCAATCACAAACTTCTTCACCGGCAAGTACCAGATCGACTACGAACGGAACATCATAGTTGCGCGTGGCACACGCGAACAGTTGGACGTGCTCGAGCAGATAATCAAGGAATTCGATCAACCAATCCAGCAGGTGCTCATCGAGGCAAGGTTTATTACTGTGACTCAGGGCGCATTTCTGCGCCTCGGAGTTATTTGGGGATCAAAAGGTGGCGACCTTGTTGTTGAAGCGCCCGCTGATCAACTTGGCATGGCGAAGCTGCCCGTTTCCTCTGCTTTCACATGGAATTGGACGAACGTTTTTGGCGTGCCGGATTTGTCGGCCGTTCTGACAGCACTCGAACAGTCAGGCGAAAGCCAGGAACTCAGCGCCCCACGTCTCACCGTTCTCAACAACCTGCCCGCAACCATCTCCGACGGCAAAGTGCAGTACTACTATGAAGAGTACCAGGTGAAAACCACCATACTCGAGCGCCGTTCGTCATCCCAACTCGTGCCAGCCGGAAAACCCACCAAGATCACCGCCGGCGCTTCGTTGGAAGTCCTGGCAAGCATAGGCGGCGACGGAAAAACCGTGCTGCTTGCTCTGAATCCGAAGGTGAATTCGGACGTGCAACTCACACCTTTCATGACAATCACTGACACCGACGACACCGGCAAAGTTGTCAGCAAAGTGGATATTCGCCTTCCGGAGTACCGCACCCAAGACCTCGCAACGCGCGTGGCCGTCCAGTCCGGCCAAACGGTCGTCATGGGCGGTGTCCTCGAACGTCAGCAGAATACGTATGTCGAGTCAGTTCCAGTACTCGGCAACCTGCCGATTATTGGCCCAATTTTCAGGCGCCGAACCGAGATTGACCGGCCCCGGTACCTGTTGATTTTTGTCACGGCTACCATTTTGTCCGAAACCGGCGAGTACGTTATTTACACACAGGAACCTTCAACCCAAAACCGTCCAACACCACGACCGGACGAGCAGGCAACCCCGGCACAGACTCCGTAATGGCTCGCGTTCGCGTTTCCATTCTTCAGCACATTGTGCCACTGGCATGCCACCGCGTGCTGGTCATAGACCCGGGACGCCGCCAGCTCAAACTGCTCCTGGCTGAATCCAGACTCGGCAGGTTCCGCGTCGTCCACCGCCAAGCCGTCAGCGTCCCGGAAGAAGGCGCTCTCGACCCGGATGAAATGCGCCAGCACATGGCGTTGCTTGTTCCAGAACTTGGCGCGCATCAGACTGCTATTGTGCTTCCTCAGCACAAGGCCATAACTCAAACAATAGACCTCCCGCACAATCACCTTCAGGCGCCCCGCGAGTACCTCGTTGCAGAAGCACGCAAGTTGAGCGGTCTTTCCGAAGACGAATTGGCTGTCGCATTCACTCGGCTCCAACCATGGGCAACTTTGAGCCACCCGCATGTGCTCTCGTTCTGCAAACGCAAAGAACTCGATTTGTTGATCGATCAGTTCGCACCCGAAAAAAGCGAAGACGCAGACGAAGATGATCAGTTGATCGAAATAACCACCACCGCCCAGGGACTAATAGCCGCCAGCAGAACGCTCCACCCGCCTCCACTCGACGCGGTACTCGTGGACCTCGGCGCCCAGGAAACAACCGTGGTGATTCTCGTGGCAGGACAGGGCGTCTTCGCAACCAGTTTCGAGGGTGGTAGTGACAGCTTCACCCGCGCCCTGCTCGAAGCTGGTTGCACCACTGCCGAGGAAGCTGAATCTGCCCAGCGTGCAACAGATTTCTTCCAAGGACCAAACACGGCGCAGGCCTTGGTCAGCACTGTTACCAAATGGCACACCGAGCTCACCCGCTGTATAACCGAATGGACGGATGACAACCCTGCTTTGAAGATCGCCCCCGGCGATCTGCCCGTGTACCTCGCAGGCGGCGGCGCCGCACAAAAGGGACTGGTCGATTACCTGAACAAGCTCGGTCCGATGCGCTTCCAATGTTGGCCCAACCCACCCGGAGCCAGCCCAATGGACAGTTTCTGGGTCGCATGCGGAGTGGCTCGAGTCGCTCTCGGCAAAGAACCCGGCCGTTTGTCTTTCCTGCCGGATGATTTTCAGCAACGTCGTGCCAAACGCGCTTTCTGGGAAGCCGTCCAAGCCGCCGTGTTTGCGCTTTTGGTAACTGTCGCGACTCTGCTCTCGGTCGGCACGTGGCAGAACTCCAAGCTTCTCGAGCGCAAACGCGCGCTCATCGCTCAAACAACAAGCGCCCTCGAGTCGGCCCGTGCTGTTGGTGAACTCATGCAACAGGTGGACGCCAAATATGCCGCTCTGCGTCCAATCATACTGCGCCGGGCGCAAACCATCGCAACCCTGCAGAGTTGGACCGCCGTAAACCAGGTACGCACAAACAACGATTACTGGATGGTCCTGTTCGCCGACAGCCTCAGTTACCTCGAAGGCGCTACTGCACCACAAGCTTCCACGAACCAAGCTGCCCTTGGACCTGCGCAAACGCACCTCAATCCCGGCCGCCGCGCAGAATTCGTTACCGAGGTCTGCATTCCGCAGCAGGGCGAACCTGCCCGCAGAATCTTGAACCAGTTCGTTCTCTCCCTGAAAGGGCTTGGAGTATTCGCCCGAGTCGATGAACTGCCAGCCGAACGAAAGCGCGAAATCGTCGATCCGCGAGTGATAATCAGCAACCAGGTTTATGGCGTGTCCATGGAAATGGCGCCGCCATCGCCTCTGGGAGCCGAAGACTCCGAATTCCGGCGGAACAGTTCGCCCGGTGCGTCGCGGCGGCTCCCGGCTCCAGCGTCCACGAACAACCAACCAGAGGCGCCAACGCCCACCGCCACATCGACCAACCGCTGAACAGCGCCATGGCACTCATATCCCACATAAAATGGTTCCCTTCCGCCGCGTTCATCGCAACAGTGCTGCTTGGTGCATATTACAGGCTTGCGTACCAGCCTCTGGTCCGTGCCTCAGCGGCACAAGACAAGGAACTCGTCACCCTGTGGGGCCGATTGGTGTCGAGCAATGAACAGGTTCGCGCGTGCCGTGGGCTGTCGATAGAAAACCACAACGAACGCGTCATGGAATTGAATGGTGCATTGGCCAACCTCGATCGAGCTCAGGAACTGATCAAACAACGCATCGAAATAGGCGTCGCCACTCGCGCCAAAATGGAGCAACCATGGCAATTGATAGATTTTCAAATCGAGCGCCTCCAACAGGCCGGCGCACTTTTGCGCATCGCCAAGGAAAATCGTGTTACTGTTGAAGCCGCCGCTCTTGCAGGACTGCCAGAGTACTCGGTGGACCTTCCCGAGCCGCGTTTGCTCTGGCCAAGGCTTGACATGGCAGCGCAGCTCCTGACCGCGGCGATCCAAAGCAAGGTAACCTCGATTCGAAACATCAATCAGTTAAGCCCAATCACGCACCCGGGACCAACACGCGATGCGCCTGCGCTTGAAGAAGTCGCCATGCGAATCGAGTTGGTCGGCTCCGCAGAATCCGCAACTCGCTTCCTCAAAAGCATTCCCGCAACCGGCGATCGGTTGGTCGCATTGGGATTCACAGGCACCGTGACAAACAAACCTGTCTTTTTCATCGACAAGGTCCTGGTCCGCAAATTTGCCCCCGACCGGCCCGGCGAGGTCCAGCTCGAAGCCCGTGTTTGCGGGTTCGTTCCATGGCCAACCGGACAAAATGCCGGAGGCGCCCGTTGACGAGAATCGACCTATGGTAAGGCTTTTCGAGCGCAAAACCTGGGTGTCAGCCGCAATAGCCTTCGCGCTGTTGGTGCTCGCTGTGGCTGTCGCTGTGAACCTGCGTGGCACGCTGCCAGATTTGAAGCCGCTGCCCGCAAGAAACCCGCCACCAATTCACTTCTCGAATGAGACCGAAGAACAGGGCTGGCAGACTTTGGACGCTTCCCTCCAAGTTCAATTGCCTACGAATGTCATCAATCCTTTCTTCACACTCCACTTCCAGCCGCCGCCGCCGCCGCCAACCAAGAAGGTTGCATTGCAATATCAAGGTTGTCTCATGTCCTCAAAAGGCGTCGGACTCGCTTATGTCCTTGTGGACAAGTCGCTCCTGATCCTGACCAACGGCGCACGCGTGGTCGCCGATCATGCAATAAGCGAAATCGGGGTGACAAACCTTACTTTGACCAACAGCGCCGGGGTTACGAACATCCTGAAGTTCAGAACAACAACGGTGCTCGAAGTCCCAGCCTCCTGAGCATGGATACACAACCGTCAAAAAAAGAAGTCGGCGACATCCTCCACGAACGAGGAAAGTTGACCGATGCTCAGTTGGACACAATCCGAAGACGCCAACAACGCTGGCACACCCCACAACACGTCGCCATACTCAATCTCGGTTACGCTTCCGAGGAGGACACTTATCGCGCCCTGGCAGAGCTTCACCAAATTGAGTTCCGCGACCTTGCCAATTTTCAGTTCTCCGATTCTCTGAAGGAACTCGTGCCGGTCGCCGTCATGCTCAATTACAGAGTACTGCCACTCGGATCAGAACCCGACGCACTCATTCTCGCTTTCACCGAACCACCCCGCCAAACAGAAATCAACAACCTCAGGCTTCTCCTCAACCGCAAAATCAAACCCGTCCTCATTACCCCAAGCTGCCTGCGAGCAATCATCAGACAACACTTCGGCCTCGGCGCCGAGACAATTCAGCGCCTCCGCGAAGACCGCGAACTCAAGGACGGTGCAAGAGAGATCGTCTTCGACATCACAACCGGCGAAGGCACACCCGCTGTCGATGCAAGCATCTCACGGCTCGTCGAGCAAATCCTCTCAGAAGCCCTTCGCCTCTCCGCAAGTGACATCCATATCGAGCCGTACCCTTCCGCAATCCGACTCCGCTATCGCATCGACGGTGTATTGCAGTCCGTGCCCGTGCCCGCTGATCTGCGTCAAATCTACGCTGCGTTGGTTTCACGACTCAAAATCATGGCCGGTCTGGACATAACCGAGAAACGCGTCCCGCATGACGGCCGCATTTCAATGAAAACTGAACGCGAGGAATATGACCTGCGCGTATCCATCATCCCAACCAAACACGGCGAAAGCATCTGCCTGCGCATCCTCGGGCGCCAAAGCCTGTTCTTGGACTTGAAAGAGTTGGGTCTCAATCCTTCCCAAGAAGAGCTCATCCGACAGCTCACGCAGCTCCCTCAAGGGTTGGTCCTGTTGACTGGCCCAACAGGCAGTGGCAAAACCACAACGTTGTATGCCGCCCTCGCTCATGCCAACGACGAAGGCCGCAAAATCATCACCATCGAGGACCCTGTCGAGTACCAATTGGAAGGAGTCATCCAAATACAGGTCTGGGAAGAGGTCGGCCTCACGTTCGCAAGCGGTTTGCGCTCAATCCTCCGGCATGACCCCGACGTTGTCCTGATCGGAGAAATTCGCGATCCCGAAACAGCAGAGATAGCTGTTCGCGCCGCCCAAACCGGGCATCTGGTTTTCTCCACAGTTCATACCAACGACAGCGTCAGCGTCGTGACCAGGCTGCTGGACATGGGCGTGGAACCATTCTTGCTAGGTTCTTCCCTTGTTTGCAGCATTGCCCAACGCCTCGCCCAGCGCATATGTCCACATTGCAAGGAACCCGACACATCCATTCCCAAGCAGTTCCGTGAAGAAATGGCAACTGCATTGGCAATCAACCCTGCCGACCTGCGAGCTTTCCACGGCGCCGGCTGCATCGAATGCAACAACAAAGGACACCGAGGCCGCGTAGCGCTTTATGAGTTCTTTGTCATGACGGAAGAGATCGCCGACATGCTGGGCTCGAGAGTACCCACGGGCCAGTTGCGTGCTGCAGCGCGCGAACGAGGTTGGCGATGCCTGCGCGATGAAGGCTGGGCCAAGGTCCAGGCAGGTCTGATCCCCATCGCCGAACTCCAAAGGCTCACGAGGAGAATCATCCCGCCTCCCTCATTGATAACACCCTCAAAATAGCCACCTTTTCACAGCTTGGTTACCCCGGAAAATCTCCCGGGCGTGGCCGACTGCCCGAGTGAGCGCAAGGATATGGGGACAGACACATTGTTTTCGGCGTCATGCCGATCTGGTTCCAGGCACGATGTTTGCGCATAAACACAAAGCGGCAGCAAGCTGCCGCATTCCAAGCGCTCCGCGCCCACCAAAGCACGCTGCATCCTCGGCAGCGCCTGAAAAACCATCAGGATCAGCGGCGAGATCGAATGACCAGATATGGGGACAGACACGTAGTTGGGTCGGAGTGCCGCGGGTCGCCCCTTGGCGCAGGCGTAAAGCGATGCCGTACCACAATCTGGACCAGAAAGCTTTCAGTTTTCCGCGTGAACGCGGGACTCTAACGGCGATGGGTTGTTGCGCGCTTTGGGCGATGTCACGGCCGGGGCTGTCGGAGTCCTGCCTTTAGGCGGCTTTGGTTCCGGCTATGCCGGGCTGCAAAATATACGGGCCAAGAATTCGATGCAGGTCCACCCTCAGCAAGCTCAAGCAGAGGTCGAGCTTTTCTTTTCTGTTTCGGTCCCTTGCCGGTTCTTTGGAAGGAAAGGCTTTCGGAAAGCCTCGTAAAAATCATAGCCGTCCTGGAAATCGGCACGGCTGTCCGTCTCGGTTTTTTTAAGTAAACCGTGATCGACAAGGTTGAAAACTATTTCGCCGAAATCTTCGCAACGTTTCACGCCCCACTCATCAAAAAGCGTGATCGCCATGGGCCCGTATCGATCCAACGCGTAGGTCTTGATCCCTGCGAGCAATTCCTGCCCCGAAATATGCCTGATTCGGCCCTTGTTGGCTTTGCTGATCGCCTTTTGCGTGAATTCAACAGCCTGCGTAACGAAAACGTAGGCATCACGGTGAAACCGTTTGTCTTTCTCCACAATCTGATCCAAAACCTCGTCAAAATCGTCTTTCCCCATACGCATAGAATCACTCTTTAACCTGGACTGGGAATTCTCCGGGCAATTCATGCGCTGTGCGCCAGGCTTTCACGGCCCAACCCACAAGCAAAAGCCCAATCACCAAACAAATCACTCTTTGTTCGCGTTGCGTCAGTCGAAACATCGCTAGAAGTATCGCCCAAGTGTCATCCAACTGCAATGCTCACCAGACGACCACGCACAACCACAACTTTCTTTACCGTTTTCCCCGACAGAAATGGCGCAATCTTCGGCGCGCGCAATGCAGCCTCGTGCACCTCACTCTCAGAAGCGTTCGTCGGCACCACTATTCTATCGCGCACGCGGCCATTGACCTGGACAGGCAGTTCCACAGTGTCCTCAACCAACAGCGCAGGATCAAACTTCGGCCATGGCGTGTAACTCAAGGAAGGCTGCTCGCCGCGGTTCAATTCGCCAAGTTTTGCCCACAGTTCCTCCGCTATATGAGGTGCGAACGGCGCCAACAGTTGCAGAAAAACCCGCATCACCGACAAAGGTTTGACTTCCCACGCCGACGCTTCGTTCAGAAAAATCATCAATGCCGATATGGCGGTGTTGAATCGCATGGCTTCAATGTCCTCGGTGACCTTCCGTATGCATGTGTGCAACGCCTTGAGCTGGTCCCGTGTCGGAGTAACGTCACGGATATTTTCGCTCAAACGCAGGTCGTCGAGAAAAGCAGCCGCGCGATCAGGCTCGACCGCGCATTTCTGTTCAAAATCTTTTTCGCTTTCGGGATCGATGAACAAGCGCCACACCCTTCCAAGGAAACGGTACACGCCCTCGACTCCACGGGTGCTCCATGGTTTCACAGCCTCCAGCGGGCCCAGAAACATCTCATACAACCGAAATGCGTCTGCGCCGTACTCGGCGAGAACATTGTCCGGGTTGACAACGTTCCCACGCGATTTTGACATCTTGAAACTTCGCGCATCAACCCGAACGTTCGGATCGGATTTCAACACGAACCAATCGCCTAGTTTCTCGACTTCATCTTCGGTGATGCGCCGGCCATAGCATTTTTCGCCGGTCAGTCGGTGGACTCCGCACATTTTCGGGCCAGTTGGCGTCGCTTCTTCACGGATGTCATCCAAATCAGCGGCGCTACAGATGCTGCCGTCAGGTCTGGCAAACAGGGTGTATTCGGTCTCGCCGAGAATCAATCCCTGGTTCACCAGCTTCTGGAACGGTTCAGGCGTCGAAACATGTCCCAAATCATAGAGCACCTTGTGCCAAAACCGCGCATAAAGGAGATGCAACACCGCATGCTCGGTCCCGCCAACGTACAGGTCAACACCGCCAATCTTCGACGCCGCACCGCTGTTCCGGGACCTCAACATCCAGTAAGCCTCGGCTTCCCGGCCGCAGAAGGCCGAATCATTTGAAGCATCCAGATACCGCAGGTAATACCAACAGCTCCCCGCCCATTGCGGCATCGTGTTTGTCTCCCGAATGCATCCGTCCGGGCGATTGACCCATTCGGTTGCTCGCGCAAGCGGCGGTTGTCCATCGGGCGTGGGCTTGTAGTTGTCAAGTTGCGGCGGTTGTACGGGCAGCTCGTTCTCCGGCAACGCTTCGTGTCGCAGACGGCCTTTTGCGTCCCGCCTCCAGACGATCGGGAAAGGCTCGCCCCAGTATCTTTGCCGACTGAACAGCCAGTCGCGCAGCTTGTAGTTGACCGCGCGTTTCCCAAGGCCTTTGGACTCGAGCCATTCCACAATCCGCTTCTTCGCCTCTGGAGTGGGCAGCCCGTTCAGCGAAATCTCGTCGTTTGCGGAGTTTATCGAAATCCCGTCATCGACAAACCCGCGCCAATCCACACCTTCAGGCGGCTGTACAACCTGGACCACGGGCAACCCGAATTTCTCGGCAAACTCGAGATCGCGCGTGTCGTGCGCGGGCACAGCCATGATTGCCCCTGTCCCATAACTGATCAGTACATAGTCCGCTATCCAAATCGGAATCCGTTTCCCGGTCACCGGATTGATCGCGTACGAACCAATGAACACGCCGGTTTTCTCCTGCGCCAGCTCGGTCCGTTCGAGATCGGACTTCTTCGCAACCGACTCTCGGTAGGCTTCAACAGCCGCTTTCTGCGCGGGTTTGGTGAGTTTGCTAACCAATCGATGCTCCGGCGCCAACACCATATACGTCGCTCCGAACAACGTGTCCGGGCGCGTGGTGAATACTCTTATCGCCTCGCCGTCGGAATCAGGCCCGCAATCCTCAGGCGCAATCGGAAAATCCACTTCCGCACCCTCGCTGCGTCCGATCCAATTCCGCTGCATTTCTTTCAAAGACTCGCTCCAGTCCAGCAACTCAAGGTCTTCCAGCAACCTGTCGGCATACGCAGTAATCCTGAGCATCCATTGCCGCATCGGACGGCGTTCGACCGGAAACCCACCAACTTCACTGCGCCCGTCTATGACCTCCTCATTTGCAAGAACGGTCCCCAGCTCCGGACACCACCAGACAGGCATCTCCGACACATACGCAAGGCGCATCTTGTCAACAAAGTCGCGCCGGTACTCCTCCCGTTGCTCGGGCAAAACATTTTGCTTCCATTCGGAATGCACCCGGACGAGAAACTTGTTGTTTTTCCACTCATTCTTGCGCACCGGATCATCGGAAAGCGCATCCTCCAACAAGGCAACCGGCACCGCCTTCTTCCACTCGGGATCAAAATAGCTGCCGTAAAGCTGCAGGAATATCCATTGCGTCCACCGATAATAAGCCGGGTCCGTGGTGTTCACTTCCCTGTTCCAGTCGTAGCTGAACCCCAACGCCTGAATTTGCCGCCTAAAATTCGCAATATTCTGCAGCGTTGCCACGCTCGGGTGCTGCCCTGACTTGATCGCAAACTGCTCCGCCGGCAACCCAAATGCGTCCCAACCCATCGGATGCAGCACGTTGTACCCCTGCGCACGCCGATACCGCGCCACAATATCAGTCGCTGTGTATCCCTCAGGATGCCCCACATGCAGACCCGCGCCTGACGGATACGGAAACATGTCCAATACGTAGTACTTCGGTGGCAGATCATCGGCAGCCGCCTTCCGCCCGCCAAGTCCGTGTCGCACGGCAAACGGATGCCTTTCAGGCAGCGTCTCTCCAGGGTTCCAAGCGCGAAACGTCCCTTCTTCTGCCCAGTGCTTCTGCCATTTTGGCTCGATCAAATGAAACGGGTACTGTCGCCGTACAATTGCCATGCGCGGATTATGCTCAAGCGGCGCTCACATTCGCAATCACCGAGTTGTCTGTCGCGGCAGGGCCGCGCTCTTGTCGTGAGCGTGGCCACGCCCCCAGCGTTCACAAAGCATGTGGCCCTTTATTCCCTACCCTTGAAAGTCGTGAGTTGTATGTTGCATGTTGAACGTGCCCAACCAGTATGCCAATCAGCGAGCCCTGTTGATAGCCCGCTACGCCCAAAGCTTCATTCCGATGAGATTTCCGGGTTAGACTTGCGCCACCCAGCCCACTAGTAGCAGTCTTTCAACCGGACAATCACGACGCAATGAAAGAAACAAATCGTCACTTGGAACGATTGCGGGTCATTGAAGGCGATATCACCCGTCAAAATGTCGATGCGATTGTTAACGCGGCAAACACCACGCTCCTCGGCGGCGGTGGAGTTGACGGCGCGATTCACCGCGCCGCCGGCCCTGAGTTGCTCGCCGAATGCCGAACGATCGGCGGCTGCCCGACCGGCGAGGCCAAAATAACCCGCGGATATCGGCTGCCGGCAAAATGGGTTATCCACACTGTCGGCCCCGTGTGGCACGGGGGTGACCGTGGCGAGGACGAATTGCTCGCAAGTTGTTATCGAAACAGCCTCGAACTTGCCATTCAACATGGTGTTAAAACCATCGCTTTCCCCGCCATCAGCACCGGCGCATACGGTTTCCCGCTCGAGCGCGCAGCGCGGATTGCCGTGCGCGAATGCCTCAGTTTCTTGCGCAACCACCTCGAGTTTGGTGAAATTCGCCTTGTGTGTTTCGGAACGAAGGCTCTGGACGCTTACAAGGCAGCGCTCGCCGAATCGGCGCGGGAAAAGTGACGCTGATCTGCCGCGATTCAATCCGCGTGTTATGGCACCGCATGTCCGGTCGGTCTGAAGCGGAGCTTCGCCAGTCCATAAACCACAGCGCTGAAAGCAGGGATGTATCTGTGGGTCTGTCCGGAAAATTTCCGGGCCAAGAAATTGTTCGCTCAGTTTAATTGAGCTCTGATGATGCTTGTGCACGCCGACGTCTAACTCATCAATGCCGGAAAACGAATCGCTTGAAAAACATGTAAGAGTAGATGGCCGGTTCTTTCGCGCAGGCCGGGACAAGTTTCATTTGCGTGGGGTGGCTTACGGGCCGTTCGCCCCAAACAGCAAAGGCGAGCCTGTTGGCGAGAAGGACGAAGTATTGCGCGACTTTTCCCTGATACGCGAGTTGGGCGCAAATCTTCTTCGCGTTTATTTCGTGCCACCGAAATGGTTCATGGACCTTGCGGCCGAACATCGACTGCGGCTGCTCATCGACGTGCCATGGAACCAAACGGTGTGCTTTTTGGATCGGCCGGAACTCACGCGGCAATCGATCGAAGCCGTCCGCAAGGCAGCAATTGAATGCGGACATCATCCGGCGGTGTTTGCGCTGTCCGTCGCGAACGAGTTTCCGCCAGATATCGTCCGATGGTCCGGGGCGGCGGCTATAGCAGACCATGTTGATCGACTTGTCAGGGCGGTCAAAGAAGTTGCGCCACAGTGCCTTTGCACATTCGGCAATTTCCCGACAACGGAGTTCCTGGCCCCGACCGAGGTTGATTTCGTGTGTTTCAATGTTTATCTCCATGATGGCGCGGCCTTTGACAACTATCTTGCGCGGCTGCATATGCTGGCCGACGTCAAACCTCTGGTGATTGGCGAGGTGGGAGTTGACTCATTTCGCGAGGGACAACAACGGCAGGCGGACATTTTGAAGAACCTGACGCAGATCGCTTTTGCCGGAGCCACCGCAGGTGTCGTGGTGTTCAGGTTCACAGACTCATGGTACAAAGACGGGCAATCGGTCGAAGACTGGGAGTTTGGTCTCACAACCAGAGACCGGCGGCCAAAACCCGCGTTTTTCGCTGTGCAACAAGTCTTCAGGGCAGCCCCTTATTTCATCCATCACCGACAACCAAAGGTGTCCGTGATCGTTGCGGCTTATAACGCAGCAAAAACATTGCCCGCATGCCTCGAGTCACTCGCAAACCTGAACTACCCGGATTACGAGGTCATACTGGTGGACGACGGTTCCACAGACGCCACAGCCAATATCGCAGCCCAGCACCCGAACGTGCGCTATATACGACACCCAACAAACCAAGGACTCTCAGTCGCTCGCAACACCGGCATCGCGGCTGCCACCGGAGAAATCGTAGCGTTCACCGATGCCGATTGCCGCGTGGACGAGGATTGGCTTCATTATCTGGTGGGCACGCTTGTTGAGAACAGATATGCAGGCGTGGGCGGACACAATCTTCTGCCGCCCGACGACTCCGCAGTGGCAGCGGTCGTCCAAGCTTCCCCGGGCGTCCCAACGCACGTCATGCTCACCGACAGAATCGCCGAGCACATCCCGGGGTGCAATATGGCGTTTTGGAAGTCGGCACTCGTAGAAGTCGGGTGTTTCGACCCGATATTCCAAAGGGCGGGCGACGATGTGGACATCTGCTGGCGATTACAGCAACAAGGATTCCAGC
This sequence comes from Verrucomicrobiota bacterium, assembly GCA_012517065.1. Taxonomy (GTDB): domain Bacteria; phylum Verrucomicrobiota; class Verrucomicrobiia; order Limisphaerales; family J093; genus JAAYVR01. The sequence continues at coordinate 47,667 of JAAYVR010000015.1, forward strand.
TCGGGTTTAGCCCTGGCGCGTTCGTCTGGCATTACCGCCGATCGACCGTCTCGGATTACCTCAAACAGCAACGCGGGTACGGCGAAGCAGAAGCGCTCCTTGACCACAAGCACCCGGAAAAATTTGGCCCGTTCGGTCATAGCATCTGGCGCGGCCAAATCTATGGCACCGGCAATGTCGGAATCACAACAAGGCATCCCGTCATCTACCGCGGAAGATATGGAGCGGCCCTGTTCCAACGCCTCTATCCGGCGCCTAATTCGCTGGCAGTGATGTTGCTGACCAGCATCGAGTACCACGCATTCGTCACGGTGCCCTTGTTGCTTTTGTCGCTGGTATTCAGTTGGGTGGTCCCGCTTGCTCTTGCCAGTGTTGCCTTGTCAACAGGAGTTTGCATTGCGGCCGCCGCTCAAGCTCCAATCCCGCGGCAAAAGAAACGGTTATGGTCAAGGCCCCTTGTGGCTCTGCTGTTTGCTTTGCACCCAATTGTGCGGGGTTGGGCGCGGTACAGAGGCCGGCTGTTGCTCCGGCGAACGAAGCTCGGCGAACTTGAAACCCTCGAGTCAATCAGCAGAAAGCAACAACACCGGATTCCCAGAGAACTTGCCTACACCGCCCCGCCCGGGTTCTTGCGCCAGGAATTCCTCGACGCGGTCCTGTATCGCCTGAGCCGTGAAGGTTTCGCCGCAAGAACCGACACTGGTTGGAGCGATTTCGACATCGAGGTCTATGGCGGGCCATGGTCAAGACTTCATCTGGTCACAGCCAGCGAATACTGGCCGGGCGGCGGCCAGTCAATTCGCTGTCGGCTGCGTCCCAGAACGACGCTGGCGGCCAACGTCGCTGGCTTCTGCATATGCGCTTTGACGGTCGTTCTTGTCGCTCTGGCCACCAAAGGACATCACTGGCTGTGGACGTCACTGGTGTTGATGCCGGCTTTCGTCCTTTGGGTTTGGAGGGAACAGCGAGATTTGCAGAGGCTGACCGGCGTGCTGCTTGATGATGTTGCGAAGCGATTGGGGCTGCAGCCCGATCCCGGCACCGCGCCCGCAAAAACGTGACCTCCGCCGCATCAAACAGGTCAGCTCTTCACTGAAAAAACACTGGAAAGAATCAGTTCTTTGATCCTCCAGATGAGCGTCATTGTCAACGCCAACGGCAGAAGCAGCAGCAACAGCAACAGAAAAATCCCCGCCCGCGAAAGAGTCGCAAGAAGCTGGGCCGGCAGGTAAAACCCGCGATATGTGTAGGCAAGCATTATCCAACCTGCGCTGAAAAGAGCCAACGCTGCCAGCAGCCAGATGTTGAGCGTCGTGAACAGTTTGGCCTCAATCCGCAGCGTTTCGTCGGGCAACATCGCAACCAAACGCTGAAGAGCATGATTGAGCAACAGTAGAAAAGCGAAACCCGACAGCGCCATCAAAAATGTTGCGATCCTGTAATGGGGAACCTCTGGCATCACTTTCCACCAATAGAGAAAAGGTGAGAGCCCAAGGCTGATCAAAGCCGCAGTTTTCGTCCGCTCGAGGGCAGCACGCCATACACGTTCGTTTTGGCGAAAATACCCGAGCTGAGCAACAGCGTAATACAGCACGCCAGTGACCATCATCGGCGGCAGTATTCCGAAAGGCTCAAAGAATCCTGTCCTGGCCGTCTGGACACAGACAACCAGCGCAACGGGCATTCCCCAGAACAGTGCCGACAGGCCCCTGACAAGCCTGCCCAGTGAAAACATCAATTGTGCCGGTGGCGCCTGGTCGCTCATTGACCTTGGGACCTTGTGCTGTTCACTCCCGTGGGTCTGTGGGGCTTTGCCGGCAAACTGCTTTGGCGGAATTTGCTGACGCGGTTTGCTGCGGCATGATCAGACGAGAGCATCGTGGCGCATGATTGGCTGTGGTGTTCCGGGCTGGTAGCAAGGCCTTGTTGCATAGATCATTTGGTTGTGGCTCTCGATCCCTGACCTACTGAATGCCGAGGTACGTGTAATCGGTCAGTCCCCGCTCGTATTCGTCCAACAACCGCATCGCTTCAGAGGGCTTCAGTCTGTCAGTCTTAATTGCCTCGTCAACCTGCGCTTTCATCAGGCGCTTGAGCTCATTGTCGTCATATTGAACAGCAGCCAGCGATTGAACGATTGTGGTGCCTTCGATGATTTCTTCCACATAGTAGCCGCAGGGCTCGTCGGGGTCGAGGAACACGTGCACTTCGTTCACGCGGCCAAAAAGGTTGTGCAGGTCGCCCATGATATCCTGATATGCGCCCATGAGGAAGAACCCGAGATAATACGGTTCGATTGCGCCGTTGCCGTTCCGATTCAAAGCGTGCAGGGGTATGGTGTCGCGCGGATCGCACAGGTCGATGAATTTGCTGATTTGGCCATCGGAATCGCAGGTGATATCGACCAATGTTGCTTCGCGAGTCGGGCGTTCGTTGAGGCGGCTGACTGGCATGATCGGAAACAACTGACCCAATGCCCAGTGATCCAGCAGCGATTGAAAGACCGAGAAATTGCAAATGTATTGGTCACCCAGGCTGTCTTCGAGCCGCCGAATCTCCTCCGGCACATAACTCTGTTCTTTGAAGCTGCGAACAACTTCTTCGCTGATCTCCCAGTACAGGTTTTCGATCTTTGCCTTTGAAACCAAATCGAGCAAACCGAGAGTGAACATGTTGTACGCGTCTTCCTTGCGTTCGAGAGCGTCGTGGTAGGCTTCGAGTTTGTTGAGCCGGGGCAGATTCCGCTTTATGTCGAGCAACTCGCGGACAAGCGGGTGCTCATCGTTCCCGTAACTGAGGTGCTCCCACTTGCGTTGTTTGGCGATCGCACCGAAAGCCTCAACAATCAACACGCTGTGATGCGCAACAATGGCCCGGCCGCTCTCACTGATGATGTCCGGGTGCGGCACTTTCTCTGCGTTGCACACATCGGCGATGTAATAGACGATGTCGTTGGTGTATTCCTGAAGGGTGTAATTGGTGGAACTGTCAAACGCTGATCTGCTGCCGTCGTAGTCAACCCCAAGGCCGCCCCCAACATCAAGGTACTGAATCGGAAACCCCATCGTCACAAGCTTGGCATAAAAGCGGCTCGCCTCCTGGACGGCCTTCTTGATCGCGAGGATGTCAGGAACCTGCGAGCCGATGTGAAAATGCAGGAGTTTGAGGCAATGGGAAAGGTTCTCGGACCGCAACATCTCGGCCGCCGCCAGTATCTCGGAGGTTGTGAGGCCGAACTTGGCGTGTTCACCCCCGCTTTCAACCCATTTGCCGCCGCCTCTGCACATCAGCCTAACCCGAATCCCAATCAACGGCTCCACCCCTATTTGCTTCGAAATGCCGAGAATCTGGCGGAGTTCCTCAAGTTTTTCGACCACAAGAATCACCTTCTTGCCAAGCTTGATCCCCATCAGCGCCATGCGAATAAACGCGCCGTCTTTGTACCCATTGCAAATAATCAGGCTCCCCACCTGGCTCTGAAGAGCAAGGCCGGCAAACAACTCCGGTTTGCTTCCCACTTCGAGGCCGAACTGGTATGGTCGGCCCGCATCGAGAATCTCCTCCACCACCTCGCGCAATTGATTGACCTTTATGGGAAACACACCACGGTACGAACCTTGGTAGTTGAACTCGGCGATCGAGTTGCGAAATGCAAGATTGATGGCTTCCACCCTGTGCCGGAGTATGTCTTGAAACCTGATCAACAGCGGAAACTTGAGCCCGCGCCCGCGCGCTTCTTCAATCACGTCTGTAAGGTCCACTACCGCGCCGTTCTCCTGCAGCGGCCTTGCTACAACGTGGCCTTCGTCGCTGATGTCGAAGTATCCCGCGCCCCAGCGATCGATGTGATAAAGAGCACGGGCATCCTGGATACTCCAGGGACTGCTATCTTCTGAAGCTTTGCTCATCTCAGAGTTGTTCGACAGCACTATAAGAATGTCAGTGCAGTTTTCAATATGCAGCGTGAAAACCCATGTGAATTGCAAGAAAGAAAAATCTCGATTCACTCTTCGTTCCTCTTTGACGAGGCAAGCAAGGTGACAAGGCCGACGGCAGCCCCCGAGCGTCGTCGCGCCGCCCGCATAGCTGGTCTGAGGCTGGGCTGCGCTAAAGCAAAATGCCTTTGCATGTTCACACGCCGCCTGATTCACTGAATCCATGCCGTTTGTCACCTTGTCCGCGATCGTTAAGGAGTGCAATCGCCTGTTGAAACCGGAGCGTTTCAATGATTGGGATGGCGCAGTAAACGGTCTGCAGGTCGAAAACCGTGGCAAGGTCCATCGCATCGCAGCCGCCGTGGACGCCACTCTCAGCACGGTCCAGTCCGCAGTTCAAGTACACGCAAACCTCCTCCTCGTCCACCACGGCTTGTTCTGGTCGCCGAGTTATCCATGGACCGGTTCGCGCTACAGGCTTTTGAGGCTGCTGTTGGACAACGATCTCGCCGTTTACAGCGCGCATCTCCCGCTCGATGCCCACCCGCGACTGGGAAACAGCGCCGGCCTCTGCGCTGCGCTCGGCCTCGGCCGAGTCCAGCCTTTTTTTGAATGCCGGGGCCACCTCTTGGGGTTTAAGGCTGCCACGCGATTGTCCCGCGACGTTTTGGCGGAACGATTGGAGAAAGCCACGGGCGCAAGAGTCACACTGCTCCCCGGCGGGCCGTCCATATGTCGGCGAATAGGCGTTGTCACAGGCTCGGCAGGAGCTGAGCTCGCACAAGCCGCGCTCGAAGGCGTGGATACGTTCATTACTGGGGAAGGACCGCACTGGACATTCGGCGCTGCCGAGTTCGCCGGAATCAACGTGATGTACGCCGGCCATTATGCGACCGAGACATTCGGTGTGAAAGCCCTCGCAAGGCATCTCTCCCAGAAGTTTCGGGTGCCATGGGTTTTCATAGACAATCCGTCCGGATTGTAAGGGTCGGCGCATATTCCCGGCGCTTAAAGTTCGCGCATTGGGAATGCGATGCAACGCCGACAATCGCGCAGTCTTAGCCCGCATAATTCCCAGTCCGGCGCAGCCCGAACCAAAGTTGCCTGACTGGCATTGACCCGGCTCCTGCGCCCCCCTGTGGCTGTCTGTCGCGCCGGTCTGCGAAGTATCCCCTGCGACTCCGTCGCAAGGAAGAGCGCGCTGATCCCACTGGTTTTTCACGCGCTGGCGCGGATGCAGTGGGCGTTGGCAGGCGCGAAGCGCTTGGAGTGCGGCTGCTTGCTGCCGCTTTGTTTCTATGCCGAAACAACGTGCCTAGAACCAGATCGGCATGAAGCCACAAACAATGTGTCTGTCCCCATATCTTCATTCCGGTGAGATTTCCGGAGCCCGCATATTCCTTGGTTGCTTGAAGACACCCGTTTCGCAGACTGCTCAGGGTATGAGATATGCGGGCTAGCGCATTTCGTCAGCACCGGATCGGAACACGGGTAGTCTGCAAGCCGCGAAGTGAAGGCGCACATAACGGAAGGGGATGGTTGCCACGAGCACTTCCGTGTTGGCGACGCGGTGACCGTCGGCTAAACTTGGCGCCGCGATGCGCAGCGCGGAACGCCATTTCAGTGCTTTGCCCGGGTTTCGGTTCACGCTCGGGTACACGATGTTCTACCTTGGCGTTATCGTGGTCATTCCGATGGCCGCCCTTGCACTGAAAGCCCTCGAGTTGTCGCCGGGCGAGTTTTTTCGGCTTGTGAGCACGCCGCGCGCAATAGCGGCACTGCAGCTTACATTTGGGGCATCATTTGTTGCAGCCTTCGTCAACGCAGTGTTTGGCACATTGTTGGCGTGGGTGCTGGTGCGTTATGAGTTTCCGGGGCGCCGCTGGGTGGATGCGCTGGTTGATTTTCCGTTTGCTTTGCCAACGGCCGTGGCTGGTCTTACTCTCGCGAGTCTGTTCGCTGAGAACGGTTGGCTGGGGCGATTTCTAGTGCCTTTGGGGTTTCATGGGGCTTTCACGCGGGCCGGCGTTGTAATAGCGCTTACGTTTGTCGGTCTGCCGTTCATGGTAAGGACGCTGCAGCCCATGCTCGAGAACTTCGAGCGCGACGTTGAGGAAGCGGCTGCCATCCTGGGCGCAAGCCGGCTTCGGACGTTCCTGACGATAATTGCGCCGACGCTGCTTCCTGGCGTGCTAACCGGTTTCACTCTCGCATTCGCGCGCGCTGTGGGCGAGTACGGCTCGATAGTCTTTATTTCCGGGAACCTTCCATTCCGGACCGAGATAGCGCCGTTTCTGGTCGTGATTCGACTCGAGGAATACGATTACAACGGTGCCACGGCAATAGCAGTGGTGTTATTGGTGGTGTCCTTCTTGATTCTCGCCGGGATAAACAAACTTCAGCTTTGGGCCAACAGATTCAATCGGTGAACACGGACCGTACTGGCAACTCATGATAACTGAACGCCAAACTGCCAGAGGATCGCCACCGCGCGTGGCAGGATCGGGTTCGGGCGCAGGACGGTTCTTGTTGGTGGTGATTGCGATGCTTTTCGCGTTGGTGTTTCTGTTTTTGCCGTTGTTGAACGTTTTTGCAAAGGCTTTTGAAAAGGGCTGGACAGTGTTTTATGGTGCGTTGGTAAATCCCGACACGGTCTCGGCCATCAAGCTTTCGCTCACGATCACAGCAATTACTGTCCCACTGAACCTCATTTTCGGCATCGCAGCGGCATGGGCCATCGCAAAGTTCGAGTTCAGATGGAAATCCCTGTTGGTTGCGCTCATTGATCTTCCGTTCTCAGTCTCACCGGTTGTCACCGGTCTGATGTTTGTGTTGCTGTTTGGCTTGCGCGGGTATTTGGGGCCGTGGCTGGATGCGCACAACATCCAGGTTATTTATGCAGTGCCGGGCATGGTGTTGGCCACAACATTCGTGACCTTGCCGTTCGTGGCGAGGGAGTTGATCCCCGTCATGCAGTCCGCAGGCAACGAACAGGAACAGGCGGCGTTGACCCTTGGGGCAAGCGGCTGGCAGACGTTCTGGCATGTGACGCTTCCGTCGGTCAAACTGGCGCTGCTGTACGGCGTGATCCTGTGCAACGCCCGTGCGCTTGGCGAGTTCGGCGCCGTCTCAGTGGTCTCGGGGCATATTACGGGTCTGACAGATACGCTCCCGCTCCGGGTGGAGAAGTTGTACCAGGAGTACAATTCGACCGCAGCATTTGCCGTGGCGAGCATTCTGGCGCTGCTGGCTCTTGTCACACTCGCAATCAAGACGGCGTTCGAATGGCATACTCAGCGGGTTTATGCCAGAGCTGAGCGCGCCACTTCGGACGCCCGAACAACTCGCACGAAGTCAACTTGAGTATTGCGCTGAAAAGCGTGACGAAGCGGTTCGGCGACACAATCGCTGTAAACGACCTTTCTTTTGCCGTGAACGAAGGCGAGCTGGTGGCTTTGCTCGGGCCAAGCGGCGGCGGCAAGACAACAGTGCTCAGGTTGATTGCCGGACTGGAAACGCCAACTTCCGGTGACATCTTCATTCGCGGCCATCGTGTGAACGACCTGCCTGTGCAGAAGCGAAACATAGGGTTCGTGTTCCAGAGCTATGCGCTGTTCAAGAACATGACCGTGTACCGAAACATCGCTTTTGGACTTCGCGTCAAGAAATGGAAACGCCGTGCAGCAAGAGAGCGTGTCGAGGAATTAATGCAATTGTTCGGGCTCGAGCAGCTTGGCCACCGTTATCCGCACCAGCTTTCAGGCGGCCAGCGACAGCGCGTGGCAATCGCGCGCGCGCTTGCACCCAAACCCGACGTTCTGTTGCTGGACGAACCGTTTGGGGCGGTTGACGCCAAGATTCGCCAGGAACTGCGCGAATGGCTGGTACGACTGCATCACCAGTTCAACGTTACAACGCTGTTCGTCACGCATGACCAGGAAGAAGCCATGGAAGTCGCCAGCCGCATTGGCATCCTCAATTGCGGCCGTCTCGAGCAGGTGGGTTCTCCCCAAGAGGTCTATGAGCAGCCCGCCAACGAGTTCGTGGCAAGGTTCATCGGCGTCATGAACGTAATCGAACTCGAAGTTCGCAACGGCATGGCGTGTTTGGATCAGATTGCGTTCCCTGCCCCTGGGTACAAAGACGGCGACAAAGTGCGCGTTGGGTTCCGGCCCTATAATGTCCGGGTTTCGCCCTCGACCGATGAGTATCGGTGTCAGGCAGTGATCAGGCACACGTATTTCCTCGGCATAATGATGCGGCTGGACCTTGAACTGCCTTCTGGCGCCCGCGTATGCGCCCGGTTGACAAAGGAAGATTATAAACGTTTGGGACTGGCCACAGGCATGCGGGTATCATTCCAGATCGCAGAACACAAAATCCTCGGCGCCGCACAGAACAGCAACGCTCACACCGCGGCCGGATCAGGGTGCACCCACGGCGAACGGTAAGGACGCTTCAGCAACCGCGTCGCTTCCGGGTCGTCGGTCACGATACCTTTCTCCGGGTCGTATTGCAGTGTGCGGCCGACGCTCATGGCGATGTTCGCCAAAATGCATGACGCGCTCGAGATGAAACCCTGTTCGATGTCCGCCACGGGCCGCGTGCGCGAATCAACTGCAGCAAGAAAGTTCTGCCAGTGCCGGCGCATTGGCGCTGCGCAATGGCGCTCGAGGTCTTTTTCGGTGCGATCCTCCGGATACTTGTCGTATTCGTAAATTGCCTCGCCGTGCATGGGTTCGCCCCCGCCCAAAGGCGTGAAATCGTAGCTGAAAACACTGGCTTTGAGCGTTCCCTTGTCGCCGTAGATTGTTGCTGACCACGGGTATTTGGGGTCTGGCGCTTCGCCCCATGTCCGATGCTTCCAAACGACCTGCAGATCGCCGTAGTCGAAAGTGGCGATTTGAGTGTCGGTAATGTTTGCCCTGCTTGCCTTGTCCACGAGAATGCCGCCACTGGATGAGATTCGCTTGGGCCAGCCCAATTCGAGCAGCCACCGGACCATGTCAAACATGTGAATGCACATGTCACCGACGATGCCGTTGCCGTACTCCATGAATGCGCGCCAACTGCGCGGATGGACAAGCTTGTTGTAAGGCCGCATTGGCGCCGGCCCGGTCCACATTTCATAATCCAGATACTCGGGCGGCTCTGTGTCGGGCGGGTTCTCGCGGGCACGCATGTGCCAGTAACAGCATATTTCCACGTGGGCGATCTTTCCAAGTTTGCCCTCGCGTAAAACCCTGTCGCGCGCCTCGATCAGATGCGGCGTGCTGCGGCGTTGAGTGTTGATTTGTACGACGCGCCCGTACTTTCTTGCGGCAGCGAGCATTGCCTGGCCTTCGACGACATCGACCGAAATCGGCTTCTCGCAGTACACGTCGGCGCCTGCCTGCATTGCAGCGATCGATGGCAGGGCATGCCAATGATCCGGGGTCGAAACCATGACAATGTCAAGGTCCTTCTCCTTGAGCATTTCCCGCCAATCACTGTACGTGCGCGGCTTTTTCCGCGATTTCTGTCGCTCGGCCACCATTTCTGCCGCTTCTGCCAGCATTCGCCGGTCAACATCGCACAGCGACACCACTTCGACCGGTTCGACCTGCAGAAGCCGGAAGAGGCTGCTCTTGCCGTACCATCCGGTGCCTATGAGGCCGACACGTCTGGTTTTTTCTGCGGCGAAGGTTATTGGCAGGTAACTTGCAGCCGTCACGGCCAGCCCTGTGGCGGCACCCATCCGAAGAAAACCGCGGCGATTCATGGCGTTTTTTAGTAACTGAAAACCCCGACACGGGCAAGCGCGAATAAAGTGCCAGGCTCGTTGTTGTTTTTTCAGCGCGAATAAAGTGCCAGGCTCGTTGTTGTATCTGCCTTTCATGAAACCGCGCACGAGGCAGGACGGGTGCTCCGCACGCTGGATTTGTTCTCTCTGTCCTGATTCCGGCTCAGCGGGACGGCGCGTCCTACCGTGCATGGAACCGCACACGACGTGGTCGGGGCTTTTTGAAATGGCACGGGCGCGGGTTCTCTGGTATGGAATATGACTGGCACGGCTGGGCCGAGTCACGGTCTCATTGGAATGGGCAAACGGCCCCCAATCCAAGCGGGCTGCAAACACGGTCCGGTCAGGGCCAAACGAGTCGGTGTAACCACCTTTCAGTGAAAGCATTTAAGGCTATCGGCGCCATGTCTCTCAACCGCGTCATAGGACGCGGAGGCCGAATTCCGTGGCACATACCGGAGGAATTCAAGTGGTTCAAGAGAACCACAATGGGGCATGTGCTGGTCATGGGCAGGCGGACGTTTGAGTCGATAGGACGCCCTCTGCCGGGCCGGGAGACAATAGTCCTGAGCCGAACGGGATTTACACATCCCGGGGTAAGAACAGTGGCGAGCCTCGATGAAATCGGCCTTGGGAATGATCAGCGCGACATATTCATATGCGGGGGCGCTCAGGTGTACACAGCGGCGCTGCCGCGCTGCTCAGACCTTTTCCTGACGGTTGTTGAACAGATTGTTGACGGCGACAGTTTCTTCCCGCCCTTCGAGCACTTGTTTGACGCGGGCGAGCTGGTCTTTGAAGGACCGGGTTTCAAAGTGATGCACTACCTTAGGAGGCAATCCTAGCCCGCAAATCTCACCGCTTGACAAACCCAAGAGACCCAAAGCTTCATTCCGGTGAGATTTCCAGGGCCCGCATATTCCTTGGTCGCTTGAAGACACCCGTTTCGCAGACTGCTCAGGGTATGAAATATGCCGGCTAGAGCCAATAGTTGGAGACCCCATCTCAGAACAACCAAACCTCCGGCACGATGACGTCCGAACATCGAGCCTGACACTCTATTCAGGTCAAATTTCAGCTTGTTGAGCAATGGACTTGGCAATATGGTATTCCAAGCTGGGTTAAGGCCCGATGTCATGACGCAAAGCTCTAAATACACCAGAATTTCAATGATCACATCCAGATTCAGTGTGCCAGACACACAAGCGGTCTTGGCTGCCTTTTTATTGTTGTTTGGGTTGCCGGACGCAAATGCACAAACGACCCGGGTATCCAGCGCTCGAAACAGTCCACGCTTCATCAACCTCGAAGCAGCCCGCAAATCCGGTTCGACATGGGAAACTCATTCTGCGCCAGCATGGCAATATCGGCTGCTGCCAGGCGCACAGTTCATCGACGACTGCATGACGTGCGGACGTCCAACCTATCTGTTGCCGATGGAAGGGACATTCTCGTTGCGGCTTGTCGAGGAAAACCCTCTGTTCTCAACGTACGCGGTCGAAGACATATCTTTTCGTGCCGGCACACCGCCCGGGTTGTACTACAAGATCAGCGGCACCGGCACGTATCAAGTGGGCGGTGAAGTGGCCCTGGTTCAGACCATGAGCCTCAAGGTTCACGTTGACGACGATTCCACGACCAGGCCCTGCACATTTACAAACAATCCGTCTCACGTGACACGCGGCTGGCCCCTGATCGAAATTGGCCTCGATCAGGCTGACGGCAACCCGATGCAGTTTTTCCGGATGACGTTCGTTGCCGCTCCCATTCGTGAGGTTTGGTTTTCGACCTCTCATGGTTTCACCCCGGGTGTTCAACCTGCTCCGGCAGAACACGTTCGCGGAGGTGACCTTGTTTCTGACACTGGTCGGCTGGTCCTGCTCAACACGTATCTCAGGGGACGCCTCGGGCTGATGCCGTCTCCTGATCCTCCGGACATTGGACTGGACTGCGTGGACATTCTCCACGGTGGCGAAGTCGCTTTCTCGATCGAAGAAGACGCATTCAGCGAAACACTTGGGTTCATTAGCCACGGCGATGTGCTTTCCGATCGCAGCAGGGTGATTGCTGCCTACTCTGAGCTGATCGCGCCGTTTCGGCCAATGCCACCAATTGTTAATCCGGGCCTTGATGCGCTCCAGGTTTTCGATTCGGGTGAGATTTACTTCTCCGTCAAAAGCGAATTCTTTTCCGAAAGCCTCGGCGCAACGATCAGGCGCGGCGACCTGCTTTCGAACAAAGGAGTGATCGTCAAAACCCAAGAACAGCTCCTTGCGAAGTTCCATCCGCCACCAATCCCCATGGATTTCGGGCTCGATGCAGTGTATGTCTGGCCCAGCGGTGAAATCTGGTTTTCTCTCGAGGAAACTTTGCAGGATGCTTCATTGGGGATAGTCCGCCATGGGGATCTTTTGAGCGACCGCGGCGAGATTGTTTATCGAAATTACGACCTGCTCCGGAACTTCCAGCCGCTGGAAGAACTGGCCGATTTTGGATTGGACTCGGTTTTCATTGTAAGCGACGCGATTGCTCTGCCTGCGGGTGTTGCGCGCTGCACGGGAATGGAATTGCTTCCGGATGGTGCCATCCGCTTGCACTGGAAAACCACTGGAAAACTCCGGCAACTGGAAAAAGCAACTTCTGTCCTCGGCCCGTGGAAAGCCGTCAGCCCGATAACCGTCGATCTCACTTTCGATGATCCAGAGGGACCAAAGCATGTTCCACAGGCTTTCTACCGCCTGCGTGAATGGTAGAGAACTGATACGGCCAGATATGGACATTCAATGCCAACCAGAACAGTGACTCGATGGTAACAATGAAAAGGATTAGTATGCAGCCGTCTTGCGAGTTGGTGCGGCTTGGATTTGAACCGGCCTACTTGGCCCTGCTCACATGTGCAGGGCTCAAGCCAATGAGCCGGCTTGAAAACTGTTCAAACCCTGATCATCAGCGCGTCCTGCAAGCGGCCGGACTCAAAACGCGCGTGATCCATCGCTGGACAAGGTCGGGCAAACGCATTCCAGAAATCATTTTCGCCCGCTCGGACGTAGTTCTGTCCGAATACGCTGCGCGCTTCGACAACAAAACCCTCGAACGCACGCCGGATGACATGCGGTTTGAGGGCCGCATGTTTGGCTATCCTGCTTGCTGCACCGAGAGTTACATCACACGCGGTTACGCCCCCAATTCGTTGCGCCGCGCCGACCAGAGTATTCTGTTTCACTGGGCCTGCGATGGTTGCAAAGTCACCCCCACGTTACTGCCCGAATACCGGCGCGTTTACCGCCGGTGCAGACAGTTATTCCGCAGAAAACCCAACGCCTGCATCAGGCCTCCAAAACCAACCTCATCCCGAAACGTCAAACGAACACTCGCGTTTGCGGCATCGGTGGCAGCCGTGTTGACGCTTCCGCAAACAGCGCTCCATAGCAGCCCCTCCATGCCACCCATCGACCCTCACTGGCTCCAACTCGGACCGGACACCGACCCCGACGGCGATTTGCTCACCACCGAGGAGGAAATCGTTCTTGGCACCAACCCAGCCCAGCCCGACCAGAATCAAAACGCAGTGCCGGATGGCCCCGACCTCGCATTCCAGTTCGCAGACATGATTGCTCTACTGCCAACAAAGACATCCGACACCGAACCTTATGCAATTCACAACATGGCTTTCGGACTCGAGACCTGCAAGGTCTGCGGCCAAACAGCCAACATGGGCTTCATCACTATCGTCAACCCCCTCGAAAACCAGATAATCCACATCCCATACATCGGACTTCATTACCTCGAACACGGCAGTTTTCAGTTCGATGGCACGGTGCACTCCGGTCGCGTCAATCCCCCGCTTCTCCGGACGGTCCTGACGAGCGATGGCCGCAGGCATTTCATATCGGAACCCGAAGCGTACGACTCCGACAATGACGGGCTGCGCGATTGGGAAGAGCCACTCCTCGGCACCAACCCAAACATGGCCGATTCGAACGGTAACCTCGTCATTGACGGTGCGGAAACGATGCGCGCTTTCCGAGCTTCTCTCGAACAGCTCCCTCGAGCTGTCAGCCCCGACGCCGGCCCGAAAGACACGCCGTTCGTTGTCGAGCATCCGATGAAGGGTATCGAAACCTGCCCTCGCTGCGGCGAACAGGTCGCAATGAACATCTGGGATGTGATCAACCCGGTCACCCACGCCAAAATGTCCATCCCTTCAATGGCTCTGCATTACCTCGAACATTGTGGACCAACATGGGAAGGCGGCCAGTTAATGGGCGGTAAAGGCCGCGTCGAACCGCTTCGCCTGCAAGGCCTGCTCAACGGTCAGCTCGACGGACATTGCCTCGAAGTCCCATCGGACATCGACAGCGACCTCCTGTCCGATCAGGAGGAAACAGACCTTGGCATGGACCCGCGTTGCACTGACCATGACAAAAACCAAGTGCCCGACGGAGCCGATCTTGCCCGCGCCACAGCCGCTCAAATCGAGGGTTTGCCCACAGAACCAACCGCCGCCGTTCACAGGCTCGACTTCAAGCTGCGCGGCCTCGAGCAATGCGAAATCTGTGGTGACACCGTCAACATGGGTCACCTCACCGTCTGCAATACTGCCGCAGACCTCTATGCAAAAGTCCCTTACATCAGCCTGCATTACTTGCAGCACGGCAGTTTCTCTTTCGCCGGTGATGTCCACGGAAGCGGCCGCCTCGAGGTCAAGCTGCTCATAAACGCCCTTCACTCAAAAGGCCCGTCCCACCTGCTCCCGACTTACGGCGACGCCGACCGAGACGGACTCAAGGATTTCGAGGAAGCCCGCTTTGGGTTCGACAAAAGCAGACCCGACAGCGACGACGACGGTGTTCCCGACGGGTTCTGGCTCGCGCGCAAGATGTTCAATGAAATCCAGGCCCTCAGCCGCACACCTAACCAAACCTGTTTTGCAGTCGAAAACCCGTTGCGCGGGATCGACACTTGCGATGTCTGCGGCGTCAACGTCAACATGGGCTGGCTCGACATCATCAACCCACCCGAACAACTGAAAGTCCAGGTCAGTTATCTCGCTCTCCATTTCCTTGACCACGGGAGTTTCGCGTCCTCACCCGGTAATCGACTCAACCCTTGTCTTTTGGACATCGCACTCCATGGGAACGGCTCATCTCACCTCGTTGTCTGGAAAGGCGATTCAGACAGTGATGGGTTGCTCGACGGTGAGGAAACGTACTTCGACACCCGCCCTGACCGCGCCGATACGGACGGCGACGGCGTTCTTGATGGAATTGCTATCGCGCGGCAATTGTACCAGAAAGTCCAGGCACTGCCAGTCGGACGGCACCAGAGCGGTCGTTACCGCCTTTTGTATGAGACCGACTGCTTGACCCCTTGCCCCGTGTGCGGCGAAAGCGTCAACTGCGGTCATTTGGAAGTGGTTAGCGAATGGGCTGGCAAATCGGTTCACATTTCTTTCCTCAACCTCCATTACCTTGAACACGGCAGCTTCGCCGTCTCGCAATCCGAACGCATCGATCCCGTGGCATTGGACGAGTTGCTCAAGCCGATTCCTTCCATTGCGCTCACAGCAGAGGGCGTAACGCTGCGCTGGCCAAGCCGCACGGACAAAACATACCAGGTCTTCACGTCCATGAACGCCCTCGGCCCATGGCTGCCCGGACCAGTGTTCAGCGGGACCGGCGAAGAGCTTTCATTCACCGATCCCGACACCAGCTCGCCACTCAAGCTGTACCAAGTTCGAACGAATTAGCGCTCCGCCACCTCAGACCGGCCAAGAGCGCCGCATCCATCGGCATCTTCGTTGCCCGCCCATTTCCGACTGGTGCGGTTGGGCTGGCTACATGTTTCTGATCCTCATAACCCTGGAATCTCACCCGCCACCCGCTCAGGTACACCCATGCGTTTAACCCGGTGACGTTCTTGAGGCCAGGCCCACCTCTGTTTTTATTCTACGAACCGGAGCGAATACAAGTCGGCGTCCCGCATCACAAACCTGAGCCGCACTTCCTGCCCTGCAAGCGAGCCAACATCCGGTCCCTTTTTCCATGTCACGATTCGGTCAATGTCATCGCCAATCTGTTCCACCGCATCAGCAAGCCCAAAGCCTTCGAGCGCACGGCCGTTCGCGTCCTGAATCTCGACGCGCACTTCGCCTGCAGCACCGGTAGCAAAATTGATCGACAACTTCTGCCCGGCGAAAACGAGCGGCCGGGTCACCATCTCGCCACCCGAATACGGGGCGTTCACAGAAACAAACCCGTCGGTGCGCAGTATGTATCGGACCAGCCTGCTGGTGGGTTGCGCGTAGCTGGCCTGCTTGTAGATGGACATTTCAGCGGGACCGGTTGGAACGACGCCTAACGCTGCCATCCCGGCGCGTGAAACCCAGTTGCCGAGGTCCGAGCCAGGACGAATAAAAGACTCCAAAAACAAACGCACAAATCTGTCGCCGCCGCGCGTCGCCATGAACACAGTGTCCGCGGTGTCGCCAGCGTACCCTGGTTTCACACCGAGCGTTCTTGCCTGTTCGTCCGTAAGCACTTTCCGCCCCGGCACAAATCGCATCGGGGTCGCCACGTAAATGTGTGGCGCACGAAAGTACGGATGGGTTTGGCTCGTATAAAGATGCTCGGGCGGAGTGTCACCGAATTTCATTTCAACCGGCTCCGACCATGCCACGAAATCGGGCGAAGTAGCGCGGCTGATCGTTCGGTACCCGGCAAACCCGCCGCCGGTCCATGTTCGGAAGTATGCCACATAGCATTGTTCGGATTGCGACCAGAAAGCCACGTTTTGCGAATCAAACGCGCCTTTGGTCAACAGTGGCTTGGCCCCGAACCGGCGCCAGCGGATTCCATCCTCTGAAACAAATCCGCATAGCCCCGATTCAGCCGTGCCCGCAAGCGCCTTGTACCGCTCCGAATGCTGCACGCCAGGCCGCGTATCAAGAAACGGCGCGAAATTATGTGAAAAGGGCGGCTGATGCGCGAGCACGACGTTGTTTCTCTTTGAACCGTTGACTTCGAACAACCCAAGACACGGCTTTTCCCAGTGAACGCCATCCGAACTCTCCGCCAAACAGGTCACTTCCGCACTCGAACCGTCTTTTCCCGCTGTCGGCAGCCCCCTATAATACAGTCGATACCGCCCCTGATCCATGATCACCGTCGGATAACCGCAAAACGGCCCTTCCCATGGCAGATCGAATCGGATAGCCACTCCTGCTTCGACCGGTTGATGCAGCCGCAACGCCGCGCCTGCCATCCGCTCGATCAACAGATCATCAACGAACAGTTCCCGCCGTGAACCGATCGCAATCGCAGCCTCAGCATCGGTCCAGTTGGCCATACCGGCCAAACAGATCGGCAGAACCACACAACCGAGTATTGTTTGCGTTTTCAAGGTTAACAGTCGTGTCTCTCACTCTGGTTTCTGGTCAGCCCTCGCGCGAACTTCCTCGACCATTTTCTCCCAATAGGCGCTCAGAAACGGCGGGTTTCGCATGCTCTCGAGCGCATAAAAACGATCCGCGCGCTCGATGTCCAGCACCGCAGTAATCATTTCTTCCTGATACCAACCAGCCTCGGCCAACGGCAACCCGTTCACATCCCGTATGAATGATTGGCCGCTCGATGTCTGCTTGCCGTCAGGAGATTGACCCACAGTATTGGCCACGCAATGGAATATCCGCGAGTTCGGCCCAGCCGGTTGCTGTGCCCGACCGGAAACCCTCTTCCACACAACAGCCTCGATCTCGTCAGAACTGCAAGATGGATGGAAAAGTATCTTCGCCCCGGCCATCGCAGGCAGCCGGTACAACTCCGGATGCCGCCCGTCCCGGCAAATAGCAAGGGTGCACATCACACCATCGATCTCAAACAACGCAAGCTTGTTCCCGCCACGACAGTACTTGCGCTCGTCTCGCCCTGCCATGTGCACTTTTGCGTATTCGTAAGCTATTGTGCCCTTCGGCGAAACCACATGCGCGAGATTCAAACAACGGTCGGATGTCTTCTTGAGCGTGCCCACAATGACCCAAATGTCGTTTGCGGCCGCTGCCTTGCAAACCGCCTCGAGCGCACGGTCAATTGATTCAGGAGGAAGTCTTGTAACCTCAGGAAAATAATATCCCGTCAGGTTTGCCTCGGGAAAAAGGACCACTCGACTGCCCTCCTCAGCCGCCAGCCTGATGTAGCGAATCGTTTGATCCAGATTGCGATCGAGTGACCTTGCCCAGTGAAGCTGGACACACGAAACACAGAGTGTCTTGGTCGATTTCATTCGTTGCCACGCCTTTTAAGCAGCACAGAACCCGATGTCAAATATCACAAACCGGCCGCGACGCGCCACTGCAAGAAATCGTGAATTGTTCGAGTTCGTCAGTTCCGCCAACAGATAACTCTCACCGCACGTGTTCCTTGTTTTCATCCTGTTCCTCCGTTTGGTCGTTCAACTCTGATGTCGTACAACGCTTTGCCTGCCAATTGGAGAAGAAACCCGTCAGCCAGAATATCAAGCCTGGCACTCTATTGCGTCATGAAACGAAATATCGAGCCTGGCACTCTATTCAAGCCAGTGATGCAGTCCCAACGGCACGGCCTTTGGGATTGAGTCGAAATAAGGTGACAGGCTCGTTGTTTGGGTGTTCTCCCGGATCGTGGCATGGCGAGCAGATTGTCCCTTGTTCCAATCGGCGGTTGCCGAAGTCCGTGGAGGAACCCCTCTCATACCAACATGGGGACAGACACGTTGTTCCTCGCATGCCAATATGCGGAGACACACATTGTTTCAGGGGGCGCAGGAGCCGGGTCACTGCCCGCCGGACAGGTTTGGTTCCGGCTACGCCGGACTGCGGAATATGCGGGCGCCCGGACATCTCACCGGACTCGAGGCCTGGGTGTTTCTTGGGAATCGGCCGGTAAGGCTTCCGGGACAGCAGGCTCTGTCCTATGGAGCGTCATGCATGTGAGTTGCCCACTAATCGTGGCTGCAAAGTTGACTGGAATCAGAAACTGAATATGGTATGCCGCAGCACGGCAATGCTGAGTGACAAGAGGAATTAAGCAAACACAAGGAGGTGCAAGATGGCATTCAGAATTGAAGACAGTGTGGTGCGCGGTGAGATTGACAACCGCGTCAAGGGAATCGTCAGGGGAAAAATCTGGCTGGAAGGTAGGCCGGACCCGATGCTTCTCGAACTCAAGGGCAATCCGTGGCCAGACCTCGCAGGATGCCTGCTGACATTTGTTAACCCAAACAAACGCATTCCGTACCATTCTTTGGATGCGCTTGGTCAGGTGCAGCGCGGTGCCGTTGGTGATATGACCGCTTCCAGGAAAGTGCGTGTTTTGGAAGTTCCGGTCGCCGAAGCATACATGATGGCCAAGCGCGGCGAAAAACCGCCCGAACATATGGCCAATAGTCTATACCTTGAATGGTTCAGTGAAACAAATGGGCGGGTCGTCATCGAAAGCAGCGATTACGAACTCAACGTTTCACAGCCGGAATGGCGAATGACACCCGAGGACGAAGTCGAACGCGCCAAACAGGCTGCCACAGCTATGCAAGAGTTCATGGCCAGGCTCACAGATGCAGTCGAGCAGCACAAACGGAGACGAAAGCCCGATGACGAGGACTGGGATCAGTTCGATTACGAGAGCTTCATGAAAGAGTGTGACGCCCGTTCCGAAAAGTATGCCGAGTTGCTGGATGAATACGGTCTTTCAGACGAAGCCCAAGATATAATCGACAAGGAAATGGGCTGGGACACCGAGCCTGGAGAAGAGCTGTTCGATGAGATTACCGACACCTTTGAGGAGGCATTGAACGAACCTGAACCTGAACCCGACCCCACCCGGCAAGGCATCGACTGGATTCGCACCAAAGATGGCCACATTCGCCACCCGCTTCAGCACCGTTGTCACCAAAGCGCAGCCAAATTCTCCAACAAGGTCAAGCGGCTGGGACTCGACAGAACCAAGGACAAGGACCTTGACCAGTTCCTGTTCGAGTTCCAAATGACTGCTGTGAAACTCGCAGGCGCACTCAATACCGTCGCTCAAGCCCGTTACACGCCCCCACCCGCATTCACTGTGGCGTATCTCAAGCGTGCGTTGGACCACCTGCACAAGTCACAGGCTGGCCTCGAGGGCCTCGCAAAGCGGAAGGTCCTTGCGGACAAACTGATTTCCAGTGCACGCAAGGAGTTGTTTGCGATTCGAGAAAGCGTCCTCAAATTAATGAACGACTTCAGGCGAAAGCAGCGTTAGCGAAGTTACGACGAGTTACGACTGAGGCCGATACGGGATGCGGTGCCAAAGTGCTCAACGTGCTCTCGCCGATCCCGATGTCTGGCCTGCTCCCGCCAACCAGGAAATCTCACCGGCCACACTCTCGGATTCACCCGCTCCTTCATTTAAGTGAGATTTCCGCGGCGCGCATATTCCTTGAGCTCTTGAAGGCACACGTTTCGCAGACGGCTGAGAGCATACCGTCATATTTCAGAGTCGTTCATATTCACATAGATTGTCAGGCTGTGAGTTTGGTTCCGGCTACGCCGGGCTGGATTGTCATATTGTAAAGCCATTCTAATTGGCGAAGATTCTCACGCCGCGAGTTTGCTCAGTTTCTCTGTATCTGCTTCTCTGGCCGTAAGTAGGGCGGTCACAACAGGACCGCCTTCTGGGGTGAGTCGTATAAGGTGACAGGCACGTTGTTTGGGTTTTGACCCCGATTGCGGCGTGGTCCGCGAATTGTCCCTTGTTCAAATCGGCGGCTGCCGAAGTGTGCGGAGGAACCCCTCGGATGCCAATATGGGGACAGACACGTTGTTTGCGCATCCCCAGCCGGTGAATGTTCGGGCGCCGCATTTGCGGGATCGAAACGGGTCGTAGGGTTGGTCGTAACGTTGATGCGGCCGAGGACGGCCGCGCTCCCGACTGTCGGTGTTTCCTCCAACGCGTCGGCAGGAGCGCGGCGATTCTTCGCCGCACCCAACCGGTGTATGTTCGGTGGCCCGATTTGCGGGATCGAAACGGGTCGTATGACCGGTCATCGGGCTGATGGGGAACATGGGGACAGACACGTTGTTTGGGCGTAAAGACAAAGCGGCAGCAAGCTGCCGCACTCCAAGCGCTTCGCGCCTGCCAACGCCCACTGCATCCGCGGCAGTGCGTGAGAAACCATCGAGATCAGCGCGCTGTTCCTTGCGACGAAGTCGCAGGGCATGTTTCCCAGCCCGGCGTGGCTGAAAGTCCGGGGGCGCAACAGCCGGGGGCGTTGCTCGTCAGGCGACTTTGGTTCCGGCTACGCCGGGCTGGGAGCTATGCGGGCTAGAACTGCACTCTTGCGCGTAAGACTGTCACCGAGTTACCCGGGGAAGTCCACCGGAAGTCTGGCCCACTGGCATCAAACTGCGTCGCGCGTGGAGAAACCTTCTTCGGTTCTTCAAGCGAGTTTTCGTCGTTTGGACTGGCCGATGCTAGCACAACAGCGTGAACCGGCGCGGTGATTTTCTTGACGCCCGCCAGGTTGATTGAAGACACGATGTCTTTGTCGGAAACATTGACGAGCTTGATGATAACCTGGTCCGATGATGTTTCGCGTGTAGCGCTGGCGTAGAGGGGCTTGATTGTTGGATAGCGCACATCATGTACGAGCTTGCCGTCGAGGTAACACTTGATGCTTTGGCCTTTGACTTCCACCTTTACGTCGTACCATCTGCCCATCTCGATACTGCCGGGCACGTGACGTCCGATCTGGCTCTTTCCTCCGTTGGTGCAGAGTTCAATGGCGTGTTCACGATTCCCCCAACCGCCAAGGTTCCACCACGTCCAGTTGTTTTCGTCGCGGACATGAAACATCACAAGGAACCCTTCGGCGCCACCCAGCTTTCGCGCCTTCAGCGTGTAGGTGTAATCGTCCCAATCGGTGCTGCCCGAATGAGCCTGGACGTTTTCCGCGTCACTGTTTTGGCGGTAAGCCCCATCGACGACTGTCCAGTTGCCACTTACTGCGTGCCAACCTGCATCGCCCTTTGCGAAGTCGTGCTCGTAAAGCACCTTCCCATCTTTCACGACTCGAATGTCTTTGAATTCGGCTCGAGTGAGCCATGTGCCAAGCCCGATCCGACCCCGGCGAGGCGCGGGTTCAATCGCCGGGGCATCCATTTGCAGCGGCAGGGTAACGTCACCACGATTGAGGCTGAACATCTGCTGGACGTAATAGCTCGGAAGCCCGTAAGCGCGTGAGCTGTCGAAGTTGATGAGGTCGGGGTTCCAGCGTTTGTGGTTGATGTTAACGAAAAGGGGCGCGTAGCTCGCCATCCAGACAATGTCCGAGTTGCGCTCGAGGCCCGTCATGAATGCTGCTTCGCCTATGGCGGCGCGGAGGTTGCCCTGACCACACCCTGATGTCACTGCGTATTCGCCAACGAACACTTTCGGGCCGTTCCGATCGTAAGCGTCATACCTGTCCGCTTGCTGCATGAAAAACTCAGGGTTGCTGTAGTAATGCTCATCGATGATATCCGGAGGCGGATTTGTCGGGTAACCGCCCCAGACATTGGCTATCAATTGAATCTCAGGGTATCTCGACTTGATCGCGCGGTAGAACATGCCCCAGCGCACATTATAGTCAGGACCGCCGTTTTCATTGCCAATTTCGATGTATTTTAATCTGAACGGCGCGGGATGACCGTTCATGGCGCGCAGACCGCCCCAGACAGTGTTTGTCGGGCCATTGGCATACTCGATTGCGTCCAAGGCGTCCTGCACCCACTGACTCATTCTGTCCAGCGGCACGACTTCCCTGTGTGACATTCCGACATTGATGCAGAAAACAGGTTCAGCGCCGAGGTCTTCGCTCAACTGAAGGTGCTCGTGAAAGCCGAGACCGTGCGTGGCCCAATACTGCCAAATGTTCCAGAGCGGTTCCCGTGTTGCGATGTCGCCCACCGTCTTCTTCCACTGATACATGTGGGCAAGGTCGTCGCCTTCAACCCAGCAACCACCGGGAAAACGCATGAACGACGGTTTGAGATCGTCCAGCAGTTCGCACAGGTCGGGGCGCAACCCGTGGTTCTTCCACGTTCTCTCGGGCATCAGGGACACCATGTCCAGCCAGAGCGTTCCGGTGCCCTCAGCGATGATCTTTAGCTTGCCCTTCGGATGGCCGGATTCGGCCTTCAATTCGGCGCTGAACCATTTCCACTGCGACGTGATCCCGCTGAACGTGGCGCGGGCGGTTTCTTTGCCGTTGGCATCGATCAGCACGTGAACAGGGCCGGAAAAACCGTCTGCTCTGGCAGCAAACCGTAGATTGTACCTTTCACCCGCCACAATGTTCATTCCCCAATAACCCTCGTTTACAATGCAAGCCCGGCCTTCGAGCCGAATCCGCAGGCTTTTCCGGTTGAAAGGATTCAAGGGATGCCGGGTGTCGATGCTTGCTTCGCCTGTAACGTCTTGTTCTCGAACCACGGTCCAGTGCTCCGGTTGCATCGAGTCTTCAAAAGACCTGTTTCGGACAAGTTCAGGATAGATACCGCCGTCAGCGGAATGATTGATGTCTTCAAAGAAAATACCCCACAGCATGGGGCTCACACTGTGACCGGGCTCGTTGGCTCGGACTGTGATGCGTGCCAGTTGTGCTTTCACGTGAAGACAAGCCTGCAACAGAATCGAAGCGAGCAATGCTCGAACTGCGTGTTTGTATCTCGGTTGCATGCCTCACTCATAAACGCTTGATGCGTTTGAGGGCAAGTAAGGACTTGAGCCGGAACTCCCACTGGCTCATTGGACATCGCGAGTGCCGCACGGCGGCGCCTTGAGTCCCGGAAGCCCGCGCCAGCCCGTAGCTTGGAAGCCTTCGCCAAGCAACAGTTTTTCTTTGGCACACCAGCGGCGGTTGCATATGATTGCGGCTTTGCAAGCAGCCGAAAGCGCACATGAAAGTCACGCTCAACTGGCTTCGACAGTACGTCGATTTTGATTTTACGCCGGATCAACTGGCCGAGCGAATCACCATGCTCGGCATGGAAGTCGAAAACGTCCAAAAACTCGGCGGAGAATTCGAAGGCATAGTGGTCGCCCAAGTTCTATCGATCGACAAGCACCCAAATGCCGACAAACTCACTGTGTGCCGGGTCGCTGACGGAAAAGGCGAGAGACAGATTGTTTGTGGCGCCAGCAATTTCAAGGTCGGCGACAAAGTGCCTCTGATTCAGCCCGGATACTCCCTGCCAGCGCAGCAAGGCGAAAAACCGTTCACAATCAAGGTAGGCAAAATCCGCGGCGTGGAATCATACGGCATGATGTGTTCGCCAAAGGAGCTTGGGATATCCGAGGACGCGGCAGGTTTGATGATTTTGCCCGAGACCGCGAGGGTCGGGCAGCCGTTTGGCGAGTTTCTTGGTCGCACCGAAAGCGATGTTGTGTTTGATCTTGAAATCACGCCAAACCGGCCCGACCTGAACAGTGTTATTGGCATCGCAAGGGAAATCGCCGCAATCACCGGAAACCCGCTCCGTATCCCGGACGTTAGCCTCGAGGAAGACCAGTCCGCGCCCGCGGCGTCAGGTCTGGTGGCAGTCCGGATCGAAGACGCCGAGCTTTGCCCGCGTTACACGGCGCGGGTTGTGCTCGGGGTGAAGGTGGGCCCCAGCCCCGACTGGTTGCGGGCGAGGCTCGAGGCCGTTGGCTTGCGCAGCATTAGCAACGTGGTCGATGTGACCAATTACGTCATGCTCGAGTGCGGACAGCCACTGCACGCATTCGATTACCATCTGATTGCTAAGAACGCCGCCGGCGTCCCAACGATTGTCGTGCGCAGAGCCGCTGCCGGTGAACGGTTCGTCACCCTTGACGAGCAGGAGCATGTCCTCACCGACGAAATGCTGCTCATTGCGGATGAACAAAAAGGCATTGCGCTGGCAGGTGTAATGGGGGGGCGCAACTCGGAGATTAACGACCAAACCGTGGACGTGCTGATCGAGAGCGCTTATTTCAAGCCCACCAATATCCGCCGCACTTCGAAGCGGCTGGGGCTGCGCACGGACGCGTCGTATCGATTTGAGCGCGGCGCTGACCTTGGCAACACCGATTGGGCCAGCCGCCGTTGCGCCCAACTCATCCTTCAAACAGCCGGCGGCCGGCTCGCCCGCGGCGTGGTCGATGCTTGTCCCAAACCGGCAACACCGGTCCGCATCACCCTTCGACATCACAAAGTCAACGACTTGCTCGGTCTGGAACTTAAACCGGAGGAGATCGAGTATTACCTGTCTCAGTTGGGCTTGAAGATCGAAGATCACAAACCGCGGCCGGTCGGCTCTCCCGCATCTGGGCCGCAGCCGGTCACGTTCCTGATCCCCAGTTTCAGAGTCGATCTGAAACGCGAAACGGATTTGATCGAAGAAGTCGGCCGCCTCCATGGCGTCGAGAAAATCCCGGCGACCCAGCCCCGGGGCGCGCGTGGTGCCAACGAGTATGACCCGGTTCATGACAATTTGGCCGAAGCACGCCGGATACTGGCAGGGCTTGGCCTTAACGAAGCGCAGGGCCAAACCCTTATCAGCGAGGATGCGGCGCGCCTTGTCTGCAGTGATTTTGTGCCGCTCGAGAACCCGTTGAGCGCAGATATGAACGTCTTGCGACCGAGCCTGTTGCCCGGCTTGCTCGATTCTTTGCGACACAACGTGAGTCGGAAAACCGAAGACGTCGCTTTGTTCGAGATCGGTCGCGTGTTCACAAGACCGGCGTCCCATGGTGAAAGTGCCGCCAAAGACAATAACGGGCCAGCGGTGTTGGAACGCCGCCGGGTTGCAATGGCTTTGACCGGGCGCAGGAGCAGCCCATTCTGGACCGGTGAAAACCGGGATGCGCTTTATGATTTGTTCGATCTGAAAGGAATTGTCGAAGAGTTTCTTGACCGGTACGGGGTCCGCGGCGTCACCTACGTAAGCCGCGCCAACAGAACAGCCCTGTTCGTCGAATCTGCAAGAGTTCACCTTGGCCGAATCGAGCTGGGGGAGATGGGCCGCGTACTGCCACCACTGGCGGAACGGTACGATATCCGGCAACCGGTCCTGCTCGCCGAGCTTGACCTGGACGAACTGCTTCGGCTTCGCAATACAACCCGCGTTTTCAAGCCGTTGCCGCTGTTCCCCAGCGTTCGCCGGGACATCGCGATGATCGTGCCCGAAAGCGTTACTCATGACGCGGTTCTTGCGGCTGTTAAACAAGCCAAACCGCCGTTTCTGGAAAGCGTCGAACTGTTCGACGTGTTCCGCGGCAAGCACGTGCCGCCCGGCCACAAGAGCATGGCGTACGCATTCACCTACCGGAGTCCGGACAGAACCCTCACTGATGCAGAGGTCAACGCCGCACATCAGCAGGTCGTGAACCGATTCAAAGAGGCTCTCAAAGCCACGGTGCGCGAAGCGTGACTGACCCTGTTCGGCCCTTTCGGCGCAGGGGCGGTTATGCGGTGTTGTCAACCCGCGGCAGTGCACCCAGCCCGCATATTTGGCCAGCCCCCGGCCTGGCCAGAACCAAAGTTGCCTGACGGCCAGTGACCTGCGGCCTGCGCCCGTTGATGAGCACTGTCGCCCGCGCCGGGCTGCGAAATATCCCCTGCGACTCCGTCGCCAAAAAGAGCGCGCTGATCCCGATGGTTTCTCACGCGCCGCCGCGGATGCAGCGGGCGTTGGCAGGCGCGAAGCGCTTGGAGTGCGGCAGCTTGCTGCCGCTTTGTTCTTATGTCCAACAACGTGTCTGTCCCCATATCTTCACATCAACCTTTTCCGCCTGAACCCGGGACTCTAATAGCCGCGGTGCTGGCTTCGCCCGACGCGCGGTACAACCCATCGCCGCTAGAGTTCCGCGTTCACGCGGAAAACTGAAAGCTTTCTGGTCCTGATTGTGGTACCCCAGCGCTTTGCCCCACCGCCAAGGGACGGCCCGCGGCGCTCCAAGCCAACTACGTGTCTGTCCCCGTATCACGTTTCGGGAGCGCGGCCGTCCTCGGCTGCATCAACCGGGCAGCCGATCTAAAGACCAGTTTCGATCCACTAGAAGGGGGAGCCCGGACGTTGACTGGTTGGGCAACAACGTGTCTGTCCCCATAGGGCTTCATTCGATCTCGCCGCTGGTCCCGATGGCTTCTAACGCGCTGCCGCGGATGCATTGGGCGTTGCTAGGCGCGAAGCGCTTGGAGTGCGGCAGCTTGCTGCCGCTTTGTTTCCATGCCGAAGCAACGTGCCTAGAACAAGATCGGCATGACGTCACAAATAACGTGTCTGTCCCCATATCGGCATCCGAGGGGTACCTGCACAGACTTCGGCAACCGCCGATTGGAACAAGGAACAGTCTGCGGGCCACGCCGCAGTCCAGGGACAAAACCCGAACAACGAGCCTGTCACTCTATTGCGCCTCCAAGAAGCATTGCGGGGGGGTGTGGATCGGCTCGAGTCGCTTCCGGCCGTCCCGGTGTTGCCAAACCTTTCTCCGGCCAGTAATGTCCTTTAATCTTTGGGCGGCGTTGGTTCAGACGCACATGGCCGAGTATAAAGTTCAGTTCGAAGTATTCGAAGGACCGTTGGACCTCCTTCTCTATCTTGTCAAGAAGGAGGAAGTGGACATTTATCAGGTCAATCTGACCAAGCTGGCCACAGAATTTTTGGAGTACGTGGAGCTGATGCGCGAGCTGGACCTCGACATTGCTGGGGAGTTCCTCGTCATGGCCGCTACGCTGATGTACATAAAAAGCCGCGAATTGCTGCCGCGGGACCAACAGGTTGTCGATGAGCAGGATGTCCAGGACGAGGAAGACCCGCGCTGGGAACTGATCAAGCGCCTCGTCGAATACAAAAAGTTCAAGGACGCCGCAACGCGACTGCAGGAACTGGAAATCCGCCAGGAGCAAACCTACAAGCGCCAACCGCAGACACAGCCACTTGATCAGGCCCCTGTTCGCACCCAGGTCTCGGTGTTCGACCTCATCGCCGGTGTCAATGCCGTACTCAAACGCATCAAGGAGAAAGAAACAGGGAAAGAGCTTGTCCCCGACCGATGGACCGTCAGCGAGAAAATTGAGTTCATCCGCTCGACGCTTGCCGAGCGTGGGCGCGTGAGTTTTCTCGAATTGTTCGGTGACAGTGCAACGCGCGGGGAAGTGGTGGCGACATTTTTGGCGCTGCTGGAGTTGATGCGGCTCGGCGTGGCTCGCGCCGTTCAACTGGAGCCATTCGGCGAGATTGAGATAACTTCTGCTGCACCTGATGATTCTGAGGCCCAGCCACCAGACATTCAGGCCGACCAAGCCACAGCAACGCCGGTGGAATCTTCGGCCATGCCCGAGGTCCATGAACCATCCCACCCCGCGTCCGGCGCTCACTCGACAGCACAGCCTGAATCATGATCGAATTGAAACGCATTGTTGAAGCCATGTTATTCGCGGCAGACCGTCCGTTAGCGCCCGCCGATGTGAAAGCGGCGTTAGCCAAGGCCGCCGAACAGACGGCTGAAACCGACGTGCGCACCTTCCGGAAGGTCAAGCTGGATGAAATCGAACGGGCTCTTCACGACCTTGCCGCAGAGATCGATGCCGCGGGCCGCAGTTACCGGCTTGTCTGCGTGGCTGGAGCATGGCAGATCGTGGTTCAACCCGAGTTTGCCCCATGGCTTCGCGCATTAACGGGCGAACGCGGCCGGCCAAGCCGCCTTTCACTGCCGGCCCTTGAAACGCTCGCTATAATCGCCTATCGCCAGCCCATCACAAGAGCCGAGATCGAGGAAATCCGAGGCGTTTCCGTGGACGGGGTGATGCAGACACTGCTTGAACGTGAGCTGATCGAGCCGGCGGGCAAG
>JAAYVR010000016.1 GCA_012517065.1 Verrucomicrobiota bacterium
AACGAGCATTCATCGAGCAGTAATACCGTTGAACGTTGTGCGTTGCACGTTGAACGTTCAACGTTCTCAAACAGTTATTCGTCGGTAAACGCGCATGATGCGGGCTTTCAGCCCTTATTGATACTGATCTGGCGCCTGTGACCTGGGCCGCTGGCCCAGGCTGGTATGGGGCCGGGCCTTTGGCCCTCGAGTTACTGGTCCATGAACACCAACGGTCTGGAGCACAGTCATGGGCGTTCATGGCAGAAACAATCAACTACGCTGCCATGCACAACGTGGTTGTCTTGGTCAGTCATCTAAGCGCCAACGGCGCAGTCCATACCAGCGTGTGGTGAAGCCCCACGACAAGGGCCATCTCGACATCACGTTCGAGAATCGAAGGGCTGAAAGCCCGGACTATCACAGCAACGCTTTCAGGCCCGCGGCTGTTGGAGTGTCGCCTTTAGGCGGAAGAGTTACATGCGGTTGGGACTGGCTCCGGAAGGGTCGCATCGATTTGGGGGTTTGATCAGGGCGCTTTTCCCAGCGACGGAGTCGCACCATATTTTTCGCAGCCCGGCGTGGCAGACTGACCCAGTGTGCGCAGGAGGCGGGGCACAGGCCGCAGAGCGACTTTGGTTGCGGCTACGCCGGGCTGGGAAATATGCTGACTAATTCTTGTAATAAAACGCTGGTCAACCGACTTTCTTGACATAGAAGACAACTGTGAAACCCGAACCTGCATCTGAAGCGGACCGTTTCCTTGAGCTGCTCAGGCCGATCGAGCGCGATCTGGAGCTCTACTGCCGACGGTTGATCTGGGACCCGCAAGAGACGCTCGCCGCCATTCAGAACGCCGTGCTGAGGGCTTTCGCTGCTTTCGACCGATACCACGCCGATGCCAGTTTCCGCGCATGGTTGTTCAAGATACTCACCCGCGAAGTCCTCACCCTCAACAGAAAACACGCACGCATTGCCCTGCACGAATTCCAGCTCGAACCGCATGAACTCGAGCAATTGGCATGGTCGGAACCTCCCGACAAGACCACGGACATAACACCCGCATTCGCTGAGTTGGGAGAGACGTTGAGCGAACCCCTGATGTCTGCTCTAAAAACTCTTTCAGATAATGAACGTGCTGTCCTTTTGCTCCGTGCGATAGCGAACCTGCGCTACCGCGAAATCGCTGAGACCCTCGAAATACCAATTGGCAGCGTAATGGCCTACCTCGCGCGTGCCAGGCAAAAAATGCGCGCTGCCATCGCACGGGCCAATATGCCAAATCCGCGACCGAAAGGAGGCAACTTATGAAATGCCAAGAAGTCTTATCCCTGATCGAGCCATACCTGGACTCTGAACTCGACACCCGAACCAACGCCGACATTCAACAGCATCTCGCCGACTGCGCGGAATGCGCCAAGGCCTTCGCCGCCGAGGAGAAGACACAGGCGCAACTGATTTCAGCGCTGCGCAATGGCGAGGCCACACCCGCGCTCTGGGCGCGGATCGAACATTTGGTCCGGCAAACACAGGAGGCCCCTGATAGAACCGGCGAGCCAAAGCCGCAAACAGGCCCAGGTCTCACCAGGGATGTGGAGCACCGTCGCCAACCGTCGAAGGAAACCGAGCGTGGCTGGCGGGCGTGGTTGTGGCCCAGTCCGCCTTTTGCCGCCGGGCTGGCTGCCGTGTGGGCTATCATCTTGGCCTTGCACTTCCTTGCAGCAGAGGGACCGTCTGCGCGCGGCTCTGAGGCGCAAGTCTTGGCACCGCAAGCCTCGAGGGCACTTGCAGAACAGCGGCGCGCGTTGATGGAACTATTGGAGGTTGCTGAAGTGCCTCAGTCCGAGTCGGCATCTCCAATCGGCTCGCCGCAGAGTTCTATTTGCAAACCGGGCGGAGAAGTTCAGTCAACCACTTACATTCCTGTCGCGCGCAGGGTTCATCGTGTGTAACCCCCAACTCGATCTTACCATGAACAACTCCATCAATTCTGAGCCGACTGTCACCCCAACTCCACAACCCGGCCGGGTTCACTACCTGTTTCTCCGGAGCCTGTTTCGGACTCTGCTGGCTCTGCTGCTCGGTGTCATAACGCTCATAGCTCTCATCTACGCCGTCGAGAATTGGCGCGGCAAACGCGCATGGGAAACGCACCGCAAGCAGGTGGAAGCAAAAGGGGAAGTCCTGGATATCCAGCAACTCAAGCCTCCGCCGGTGCCTGACAACCAAAACTTTGCCATGACGCCTTTTCTTGCTCCTCTGTTTGATTTCAAGCCCGGAACCCAGACTTATCGGGACACCAACAACCTTGCGCGCATCCAGAGTGCATTCGAACGGTTCCCAAGCGCGCCGCGGGGCGCAGGCGATTGGCGCAAGGGTCAAAGGCTTGACCTTACCGCGTGGCTGACAGCGTTCAACGAGCAGGCGCTCCGTGCGGCTGGGAAACGACTGGAACAAACCAACGCGTCTCCATCATCGGGCAACGCCGAAGCAGCCGCCGTCATACTCCAGTTGTTGAAAGAGTATGACCCGATCCTTGACGAAATCCGTGCTGCGAGCCGAAGGCCTTACGCGCGCTTCAACGTGCGCTACGACGAACCCAACCCCGTCAACATCCTGCTGCCCCACCTGGCAAAACTTAAGTCCCTTGTCCAGGTTCTGAGCCTCAAGGCCACGGCTGAGCTCAGGCTGAATCAGACCGATGCTGCGATCGAAGACCTCAACCTTGCCTTCTACCTCACCGAAACCATCCGAAAAGAACCGTTTCTGATTTCACAGTTGGTGAGGTGTGCGCACATCCAGCTTGCAATGCAGCCGTTGTGGGAGGGCATGGCCGATCATCGCTGGTCTGAGTCGCAATTGCAGGTTATCGAACAAAAACTGCGGAAATTCGATTTTCTAGCGGACGATCTCTTCGCAATGCGCGGTGAGCGCACATTCGGCAACACGGTCATTTCTTTCCTCCGAAACAATCGATCGATGCTGCCGCAGTTGGGTGACATGTCTTCGAATGGGGAACGCAATATCTTCGATCTGTTCGCAGCGCTCGTGCCGCGCGGTTGGTTTTACATGGAGCAATTGAATTATGACCGTCTCTTTGAGGAACGCGTGCTTCCCGGCGTGAACGCGGCGGCCCGCCGCGTTGATCCTCGCCTCATCGAGCACAACGCGCAATTGCTCGGAAACGACCTCCGCCCCCGTTTTTCTCTGGTAATGGGACATCGCATCCTTGCCAGCATGCTCCTGCCCGCATTGGTTCAAGCGCATCGCAAGTTCGCGTATGTGCAAACGATTTCGGACGAAGCCACTGTCGCCTGTGCCATCGAACGGCATCGGATTGCAAACGGCAAATTGCCCGACTCGCTTCAGGCATTGGTGCCGCGCTTCCTGGATCAATTACCCGCCGACCTGATTACGGGCGAGCCGCTGAAATACCGCCGAACCGACAGTGGCGGTTTCATCCTCTACTCGGTGGGCTGGAACCAAACAGACGACGGCGGATCGCTCAGTCTGACAGGCAAAAAAGGCTCGGGGAACCTGGACCTCATGCAGGGCGATTGGGTATGGCAATGCCCCTGAGCGCGACCGTGAAACGCCAAAATTGGCAGCGGTCCCCGCAGTGGAGCCCGGCGGCAAACGACTTTGACAAACCTGAGCTTGCTTGTCTCAGGTGCACAGCTAGAATCCGGGGCGGTTTGCGAGCGCTCCAGAGCGGGGCGGCTTGTTCACAATTCAAGCATGGTCAGGTCATTTGCATTTACCACGCAGGGAAGGCTTCATTCGAAGAACATCGAGGCTTTCCTGATGCCGACGCTGTTGACTGACACAAACCTTTTCCTGTGGGTTGACCTCGAGAACCCCACGCCCGAAGAAGCCAAGTTTTACCTCGAAGATGTGTTCCATTTCCACCCGCTGTCGATTGAGGACTGCGTCACGGAAAGCCAGGCGCCCAAGGTCGAGGAGTATCAACCGAAGGAAGGCGACCGGTTTACGCCGTACCTTTTCATGGTGATTCACGCGGTGGACTACAGCCGCAAAGATGGCGTGTTCGCCACCAAAGAACTGAACTTTTTTCTCGGGAAAAACTTTCTTGTGACCTATCACGTCGTCCCGCTCAAAAGCGTCGAGGTGACGGCTGAGCGTTGCCTCAGAAGCAACGTCCACATTGCAAGAGCGCCTGACCGCGTTGCTCACAATTTGCTGGATGTGTTGGTTGACAATTACAAACCTGCACTCGAAGAGCTGTCGTTCGAGATCGGCGAGCTTGAAGCCGAGGTTTTGCAGCACCCGGGACGGGAAGTGCTAAACAGAATCATCCAAATCAAGAAGGAAGTCTTGCACCTGCGGCAGATCATTGGCCCGCAGAGAGAGGTGCTTTCCAGATTTGCAAGGGGCGAGTTCAAGCTCATAAGAGCGCATCTTGTTCCATACTACCGGGACATTTACGACGCGCTTTTCCACATCGAAGAGCTGGCCCAGGGCTACACCGATTCTTTGACAGGCATCCTACAGGTGTACCTCAGTATGAGCTCCAACCAGACCGGAGAGATCATCAAGTTGCTCACGCTGATCACTATTGTAACCACGCCGATGATGCTGGTGGGCACATGGTACGGGATGAACTTTCGGAACATGCCGGAACTCGAACACGGGTACTGGTACGCCACAGCATTTACGATCGTCGCAACAGCGGTGACCTATTGGTTTTTCAGGCGCAAGAACTGGTTCTGACGCTGCAACCGCAACCGGGCAACATGGCAACCGCTAGCAAGTCCAGTTTTCTCGACAAAGTCCTCGGCAGGATCGCACGCCTTGACACAGACGGTTTGCAGCAAATCGTCGAGCGCCTTGCGCGGGAACGTAACTTTCTCGAAACGTTGCTGCATACGATCGAAGATGGCGTGTTGGTGGTCGATCCCAACGGGCGTGTCGCTTACCTGAACCAGGCTGCAACTCGTCTGCTCGGAATCCAGTCTGACGCCGCCACGGGCCAGCCGGCCGCTCAGGTCTTGCCTGACCTCGAATGGGACAAGATCGTCGCTCTCGTCGAAAACGAAGGGCCTGGTGTTCTCAGGCTCGAACTCGAGGTTCAGTATCCGCGCCCGCGGCTGCTCCGGTTGTTGGCTGTTCCACTCGCCGGTGAAGGCCAGAAACCTGTCGGCGTTGCCGTGGTCATCCATGACGCCACCGAAGCCCGCCAACAAACTGTCGCCACCGTCGAAAGCGAGCGGGTTCAATTGCTGACGCTTCTTGCGATGAGCGTCGCCCATGAACTTGGCAATCCGCTCAACGCGCTGAGCATACATCTCCAATTGATGGAACGGGAACTCAAGAAACTCCGATCACACATGGCAGTCGAGCTGGAGGAAAAGCCCACCATCGGGCGGCGCCGTGTCCATGCCCCTGTCCCTGATGCAAGAGTTGCAGACAGTGTTGATCGGCTCGAAAAGTACCTCGGGGTCGCCAAAGGCGAAATTGCGCGTTTGGACTACATTGTTACGCACTTCCTTCAGGCAACGCGTTTCACCCAGCCGAAGCTGAGGCCGACATCGCTCAACGACGTCGTCAACAACTCAATCGAGCTGTTGCGACCCGAGCTTGACAACCGGGGTTTGCTCGTCGAGGCGCGGCTCCTGAAACATCTGCCCGAGGCATCGCTTGACCCCGACCAGATCAAGCAGGCGCTTGTGAACCTGATAAAGAACTCGATGCAGGCCATGTCCAAAGGTGGCAAGGTAACCCTCGAGACCGGTGTGCTCGGCGATGGCATTTGGGTCAGCGTGACTGACACCGGCGTGGGAATCCCGCGTGACCAGTTAAATCGGCTTTTTGAACCTCTTTTCACGACAAAGAAAAAAGGTTCCGGCCTCGGCTTGATGATCGTTTACAGAATCGTGCGCGCGCATGGGGGGCGCATCGAGGTCGAAAGCAAACTGGGAGAGGGAACCACATTTCGGTTGTGGTTTCCATTGCCTGGACGCGGTGTGCGCCTCCTCGAAGCAACCAGCGCCTCGTCGGCAGAAAGCGTCTAGCCCCGATATTTCCCCGCCCGGCGCAGCCGGAACCAAAGTCGCCCTGCGGCCTGTGCCCCGCCTCCTGCGCACACTGGGTCAGTCTGCCACGCCGGGCTGCGAAATATCTGGCGCGACTCCGTCGCTGGGAAAAGCACCCTGATCAAACCCCCAATGGATGCGACCCTTCCGGAGCCAGTCCCAACCGCATGTAACTCTTCCGCCTAAAGGCGGGACTCCAACAGCCGCGGGCACGAAAAAGTTGCTGTGATAGTCAGGGCTTTCAGCCATTCGATCCTCGAACGTGATGTCGAGATGGCCCTTGTCGTGGGGCTTCACCACACGCTGGTATAGACCGCGCCGTTGGCGCTTAGATGACTGACCAAGACAACCCCATTGTGCATGGCAGCGTAGTTGATTGTTTCAGGCATGAACGCCCCT